>JAFAFV010000153.1 GCA_023423285.1 Bacteroidota bacterium | reverse complement strand
AAAAAGGTGCGTGGCGATAAAAAGCTGTACTGGAAGATTGATCATGATATTCCTGTAAATGCCTGCAGGCTGGCGCTTGAGCGCGGTTGCGAAAAATTTGTATTTGTTTCTTCGATGGGCGCCAATGCAGAAAGCCCTTTGTTTTATACCAAAATGAAAGGGCAAACTGAGCAGGATGTGATTGCCACCGGAATGCCAGAAGTGCATATTATGCGGCCGGGTATGTTGCTGGGTGAAAGAAAAGAAAGCCGACCCATGGAAAAGATCGCACAGGTAATAATGAAACCACTTTCCGGTATATTATATGGTAAAGCAAAACAATACAGTGCAATTGAAGGTGGTGATGTGGCAAAAGCAATGATAGCCGCAAGTAAGAAAAATGAAAAAGGGGTATATATTTATACCTATGAGCAAATCATGGAATTGTCGGGAAAATATTGAGAATTTCCAGGTCGGGCGAAGCAAAGCATAGTCGAGCCAGGAGGCCAGGTAACTTATTATTTACAATGCATCAACATCCGGCACTATCACCACCGCGCGGTATCTTTTTTCCTGATGAAGAATGGCAATCTGTTGTGAAATATCCTGTTTACATTTTGTGATCAATTTTTGAGACAGCGGCAGCTTTAATAATATTTCCATCAGGTATTGATTGCGAACGCGGCCCACAGCTGGTTCAGACGGACCGGTAATATAATTTTGATAGCGGTTGCGCAGACTGTCTGCAAAAATTAATGCGGCATCATGCACCACATCTTTTATTTTATGCCTTAAGGTTAGCCTTATAAGGCGGGTAAATGGCGGGTAAGCAAATAGCTGGCGGCTAATAATTTCTTCAGCAAACATTTTTTTGTAATCATGTTGCTGCACCTGCAACAGCACCGGGTGCAGCGGTTGCTCAGTTTGTACCAAAACTTTTGCATTGCCGGTTTTGCGCCCTGCACGGCCGCTCACCTGTTCTATCAGTTGAAAGGCGCGTTCATTCACTCTAAAATCAGCAAAAGATAAAATGCCATCAGCATCTAAAATGCCTACTAAATCTACATTTTCAAAGTCAAGCCCTTTCACCACCATTTGCGTGCCTACAAGTATATCCATCTTGCCCTGCTCAAAAGATTGTATAAGCTGGTCGTGCGCATGTTTGCCGCGTACGGTATCAATATCCATTCGGCCAACCGTGGTGCCCTGAAAGGTTTCCTGCAAAAGCTCTTCAATCCGCTCGGTGCCAAACTGCTTTTGTATAAAATCATGATTGCCGCAAACGGCGCAGGTATTCATTGGAGGGTATGTGGTACCACAGTAATGGCAAATAAGTTTGTTGTGAAATTTATGAAACGTGAGCGATACATCGCAATATTTACACTTAGGTATCCAGCCACAGGTATTGCAGCGCTGGTAAGGCGTGTAGCCTCTTCGGTTTTGAAACAGGATCACTTGCCGTTTTTTCTCAACCGTGTGCTGAATGGCCTGGTGCAATGGCGGGGTAATGATGTCTCCATGAATGTCTTTGCGTTTAAACCGCCGCGTGTCGATCATTTCAATTGGCGGCAACTCCACATCTCCGTAGCGCTCGTTGAGTTCCACAAGGCTGTATTTGTTTTTAATAGCATTGTGATAAGATTCAAGTGATGGTGTGGCGCTGCCAAGCACCACATTGCAGCCTGTAAAAAGACCGGCCATATAAATGGCGCTGTCACGCGCGTTGTAGCGTGGCGCCGGTTCCATTTGCTTGTAAGATGTATCATGTTCTTCATCGCAAATAATCAAACCTAAATTGTCGTAAGGCAGAAATAGAGCCGAACGTGCGCCCAGTACAATATTCAGTTCCTGTCGGCGCACTTTATTCCATATCTCCACTCTTTCATTTTGCGAAAATTTGGAATGATACACACCTATGTGGCCGCCAAAGTGCCGCTGCAGCCGCCTGATGGTTTGCGAGGTCAATGCTATTTCAGGCAACATATACAGCACCTGACGCCCGGCTTTCAGATATTGCTCAATCAGCCGGATATATATTTCAGTTTTCCCGCTTGAAGTAACACCATGTAACAGGCAAACATTTTTGCTTTGCAGATTTTGTTGAATGTTTTCAAAAGCCGACTGCTGCGCGGGTGAGAGTTCAAAATTAATGTTGATGTTTTTAGGTTGCGGCTTCAGCCTGTCAATCGTTCTTTTCTCAATCTGTAATATTCCTTTTTCCACCAATCCTTTTAGCTGCGCATCAGATGCGCGTGATTTTTTTAAAAGGGCTGATTTAGTGATCTCGCCTTCTGTTTTTAAAAAATGAAGGTAAGCAAGCAGCAGCTCCATTTGCTTTTCAGCGCGCTGCAGGCGCTTGTCTTCATTAAGCAATTGTTCCAAAATCGCTTCATTATTATATGCTGGCGTTAGCAGCACGTAAGATTCTTTTTTGGGAGCGTAGGTTTCTTTCAGCGCTTCCCATACATAGCAAATTCGTTTTTGTATCAAGCGGTTGATGACGGGGTACACATGTGTGGCATCCAGTATGTCCTGTACTTCCGAAATCTTTAATTCCTTTTTTAGAATTAGGGCGTCAATCACAAGCACTTCATCATCGCTCATGTCGGTAAATTCTTCACCGGCTTCTTCATTAAAAACCAAGATGGTTTCGCTGCTTAGTTTAAAATGAGCCGGCAGTGCAGCGGCCATCACTTCACCTTCGGTACACATGTAATAAGCGGCCATCCATTCCCACAACTGTAGTTGCTCCGCGTGCACTACGGGCTCAACATCAAGTACATTAATGATGTCTTTCGCTTCAAACAATTCCGGCGCTTCATTATGAAGCCGTTTGATAATACCTGCGTATTTTTTGTTTTTGCCCAGGTTCACTTCCACGCGGCAGCCGGGCAATGCGGTTTCAATCAATTCTTCGGGTACTGCCCAGGTATAATTGATAGGAAGCGCCAGCGGAATGATAACCTCCGCGAATGCTTTTGCATCTGTTTGAAATAATATGTTGTTGTTTGGCGAGATGTTGATGTATTTTAAAACAGGTTACTGTGCTTAGGATGGTACAGGCTTTTCTTCTCTTTTGATCCACGGTGCTTTGTGTGTAATAAGATTTTCTTCCATCAAATTAAAAACACGCTGTTTCAACAGTTCCATGTCATCCAGGGTCAATCCTTTGGTCGCAATATCTGGTAAAAACACAACCCTGCACAAGCCAGGCGTGAGAGAGAAAATAGTGCTGTAATGCATTCTGTCAAAAGTATCTAAAAATAATACAGGTTTTACCGGTGTCTGGGTTTCAATGGCCACGCGAAAGGCACCGTTGTAAAATTCTTTTAAAGGTCTGCCGGTAGTATTGAAGGTGCCTTCGGGGAAAACAAGCACGGAAATGCCGCGCTGTATAAGAGACTTTAAAATGCTGATGCTCCTGATTCTGTTTTCGCTGCTGCTACGGTCAACTGTTATCACGGCCTTACGGTAAAGAAAACCAAATATCGGGATCCTTGCCATTGATTCCTTGCCCAATGGCCGTAGGGGTTGCCTGAACACATTCACCAGCACGGGAATATCAAGATAAGAAATATGGTTGGCGACAACAATGTATTTCTGATCAGCTTCAAACAGGTTGCCATTGATTTTTTTAACTTTTATAAACGTGAAAAAAAACCAAATATCTGACCAGTAGCCGCAAAGTTTATACACATAATTGCTACCACTGATGCGGCCCATAAATACAGATGCTAATGACAGAACAAAAACGATTAGCATTAACACCACAAAAATGATCATCGCGTATATGCTGAAAAGGATCCTTAATATGCCCATCAAAAAAAATTGTTTCAAAAATAGGGAATTCATCATTGGTATACACAGCGTTAAAATTTTCCGAAGCAAAACTTTTGTTTCTTTTTTGTAGAAAATATTTGAATATCTTTAGAAGCGGTTTTTGCTTTCTGAATTTAGAGGGCTACCATCAAAACAAACGAACAAACAAAAAATGGCAGAAAATATTTATGATGCAATTGTAGTGGGCAGCGGCATTTCCGGCGGCTGGGCTGCAAAAGAGCTAACCGAAAAAGGACTTAATACAATATTGCTTGAAAGAGGGATGGATGTAAAGCACATTGTAGATTACCGGTCGGCCAATTTAAATCCCTGGCAAGTGCCACACCGTGGTATGCGTACCCAGCAACTTATAGAAGACTATCCGGTGCTGCGGCGCGACTATCCTCTGAATGAACTGAATATAGAATGGTGGGCCAATGAAAAAGACTGCCCTTATATTGAAACAAAGCGCTTTGATTGGTACCGGGCCTACGCGGTAGGAGGTCGCTCTTTGTTATGGGGTCGGCACTGTTACCGCCACAGTGATATAGATTTTGAAGCCAATGCTAAAGAAGGTATAGCGGTAGACTGGCCGATAAGGTATGCTGATATAAAACCTTGGTACAGCTACGTGGAAAAATTTGCCGGCATACAGGGTAAAAGTGAGAACTGGCCGGCCTTTCCCGATTCTGATATGCAGCCCGCCATGCCCATGAACTGTGTTGAAAAAGATGTTGCCGAAAGAGTCAACAAAAAATATGGTGGCAAAAGACTTGTTACATCAGGGCGCACAGCCAACCTTACCCAAGCCATCAATGGCCGCACAGCATGCCAGTACCGTAACAAATGCGGGCTGGGGTGCCCGTACGGTGCTTATTTCAGCACGCAGTCTGCCACGTTGCCTGCCGCTGTGGCCACTGGTAATCTTACGCTGAGGCCTTACTCCATCGTTACAAAAATCATTTATGATAAAGACTCTCAAAAGGCTAAAGGTGTAGAAGTACTGGATGCTGAAACCAATCAAACATATCAGTATTTAGCTAAGGTGGTTTTCTTATGCGCGTCAACGCTCAACTCCACGTGGATCTTGCTCAATTCAGCCACCGAATTATGGCCCGGGGGCCTGGGCAGCAGCAGTGGCGAGCTGGGGCACAATCTGATGGATCATCATTTTCGCTGCGGTGCTAATGGAGAGGCAGAAGGTTATGACGATAAATATTATTCTGGCCGCAGACCTTTAGGCGGGCTGTATATTCCGCGTTTCAGAAATGTGCTGGGTGACAAACGCGGCTACTTGCGGGGGTTTGGTTACCAGGGTGGAGCAAGCAGGCAGGGGTGGCAGCGCGAAGTAGCCGAACTTAGCATTGGAGTGGCGTTAAAAGAGGCGCTTAGCGAACCCGGCCCATGGACCGTGGGTATTGGCGCCTTTGGCGAAATATTACCTTATCATGACAACAAGATAACGCTGGATAAAAATAAAAAAGACAAATGGGGCCTGCCGGTTTTAAACATTGATGCAGAGATTAAAGACAACGAGAAAAAAATGCGTGAAGACATGATGAATGATGGCGCCGAAATGCTGGGAGCCGCGGGAATGAAGAATGTAAAAACATTTGACAGTGGCTATGGCTTTGGTCAGGGTATACACGAAATGGGTACGGCGCGTATGGGCCGCGATCCTAAAACTTCTGTATTAAACGGCAACAACCAGGTGTGGGATTGTAAAAACGTATTTGTAACCGACGGCGCCTGTATGACCAGCGGTGCTTCTGTAAATCCATCCCTAACCTATATGGCGCTAACAGCACGCGCGGTTGATTTTGCAGTGAATGAACTGAAGAGAAATAATTTATAACGGTTGATCAAATTCATCAATAAATATGGACAGGAGAGAAGCAGTTCAAAGAGTAGCGCTGATGTTAGGCGGAACCGTTTTAGGCGCTGATCTTTTTTTACAAACAGGGTGCAAGCCCAAAAGTAACAATAAGCATGCAGCGATTGAGCAGGATTTTTTTACATCCACAGAAATTGCATTTTTAGATGAGGTGGCAGAAACCATTATTCCTCGAACGGATACGCCGGGTGCAAAAGATGCCAAAGTGGGTGAGACGATCAACATCCTGGTTAGAGACTCGTATGGTAAAGAAGACCAAAAGATTTTTAGGGATGGAATGAAAGCGATTGATAAACTAAGCAGTCACCAGTATGGCGCTGATTTTATGAAGCTTGATCCCGCGCAGCGAACAGAACTTTTGACACAGCTTGATAAAGAACAAAAATTGCATCAGCAAAATAAAAAAGAAGAAGAGCCGCGGCATTATTTCCGCATGATGCGCGAACTCACACTGCTTGCCTTCTTCACCTCAGAACAAGGCGCCACAAAGGTGTTGCGCTATGCAGCAGTGCCGGGAAAATACGAGCCATGCATTCCTTATACAAAAGGCGACAAGGTATGGGCGACTACATAAAGGGATATTATTCCATCATTTCGCTCAGTTCCAGCCAGCGCATTTCTTTTTCATCCACACTTGCGCTCAATTCGCCAATGCGGTTAGATAGTGTTTGCAACTCTTCAAAGGGCAGGTTGCCACTATTAAGTTTTTCCGTGATGGATTCTTTTTCTTGGTTGAGTTGTGCAATTTCTTTTTCCAGCAGTTCAAATTCACGCTTCTCCTTAAAGGATACACGTTTATCTTTTTTAATTAGCGTTGGCGCAGGCACGGTAGATGCATTTCTTGCTGCGATTGGTTCGGGTTCTTCTTTACGCTCCAACCGGTACTGAGTGTAATTACCTGGAAAATCCCTTATCACACCATCGCCTTCAAAAACGAAAATATGTTCCACCAAACGGTCCATAAAATACCTGTCGTGGCTGATTATGATTAGGCAGCCGGCAAATTCGCTTAAAAAGTTTTCCAATACGCCAAGCGTGGGCAGGTCAAGGTCGTTAGTAGGCTCATCTAAAATTAAAAAATTAGGATTGCGGAAAAGAATGGAAAGCAGGTGCAGCCTGCGTTTTTCGCCGCCGCTCAATTTGCTGATGAAGGTGTATTGCTTTTCCGGATCAAATAAAAACAATTGTAAAAATTGCGCTGCACTTAAGGTGCCGCCTTTGGCCAGCGGAAAATTCTCGGCAATGTTCTTTACAAATTCAATCACGCGCATGTCTTCTTTTATAATCAACCCCTGCTGCGCGTAATTGCCAAATATCACCGTATCGCCAATGTTGATCTTGCCGCTATCGGGCGCTTCAATGCCCTGTAAAATATTAATGAAGGTAGATTTGCCCGCGCCGTTTTTACCTACAATGCCAATGCGTTCGCCTTTTTTAAAAGTATAATCAAAGCCCTGTAATATTTTTTTATCGCCGTATGCCTTGTACACTTTTTTCATCTCTACGACCTTTCCTCCCAGCCGGTTCATTTTCATTTGTAGTTGTACCTGCTCATCGGTAATGCGCTGTTTGGCTCTTTTTTCTACTTCGTAAAAGTGGTCTTCCCTGCTTTTTGATTTGGTAGTTCGGGCTTTGGGTTGCTTACGCATCCATTCCAGCTCGCGGCGGTAAATGTTGCGTGCCTTGTCAATGCTTGCTGATGTGCTTTCTATGCGAGCGGCTTTTTTCTCAAGGTAGTTTTCATAATCCCCACGGTGCACATAAATGGTGTTATCTTCTATTTCCCAGATCACATTGCAAACCACATCTAAAAAATACCTGTCGTGCGTTACCAGCAGCAGGGTTATATTTTCTTTATTTAAAAAGTGCTCCAGCCATTCCAC
This sequence comes from Bacteroidota bacterium, assembly GCA_023423285.1. Lineage (GTDB taxonomy): Bacteria > Bacteroidota > Bacteroidia > Chitinophagales > Chitinophagaceae > Niabella. The sequence continues at coordinate 24,480 of JAFAFV010000153.1, read as the reverse complement.
CATTTCCACATCAAGGTGGTTGGTGGGTTCGTCCATGATCAGCAGTACGTGCTTGTGCTCAAAACCAATATCCACAAGCGTTTTGGCAAGAGCTACGCGTTTCTTCTGCCCACCGCTCAGCGTGTTTATTTTCTGGTCAAGGTTATGAATGTTCAGTTTGCCAAAGATCTGTTTCACGCGGGCATCAAAATCCCAGGCGTTCAATTCATCCATTTTTATTAAAGCGGCCGACATGTTTTCAGCATGATTGTTTTCTACAGCCTGCTCGTAGTTTTTTATGGCCGTTATCACTGGATTGTCGTGAAAGAAAATATTGTCAGCCACGGTTCTATCCTCTAACAGTTTTGGTTCCTGTTCAAACAAAACCACGTCCACATCTTTACTGATCCAGAGTTTGCCGGTGTCGGGTGTTTCTTTACCAGCCAGTATTTTAAGTAAGGTGGATTTGCCTGTGCCGTTGCGGGCCACGATGGCAATTTTATCGCCTTCTTCTATGTTGAAAGAAATGTTGGAGAATAATGGCTGAATGCCATAGCTTTTTTCCAACCCCTCTGCTGAAACGTAATGCATCCGGCGAAGGTAATATTTTCGACAGCATTCAGTAAGTCTGAAATCGGTTTTAGTTAAGTAAGGAATATCATAAACTTTTTATCAATCCCCCATCAACCGCAATGCTGGTGCCTGTTACATACGATGCCTGCTCCGATGCTAAAAATGTAACAACATTTGCTATTTCTTCCGGTTTACCAAGGCGTTGCGCAGGAATTTGCTTAGTGGCGTTATCGTAAATTTCTTGTAATGGTGTTCCCTGCACGTTCGCCTGCAATTGAAACAATTGTTTTAAACGCTCCGTATCAAAATTGCCGGTTAAAATATTGTTTACAGTAATACCGTCTTTTGCCACGGCGTTAGCTAATGTTTTTGCCCATGTAGTTACTGCCGCGCGTATTGTGTTTGACAAAGCCAGTGTCTCCACCGGTTCTTTTACAGTGCGGGATGTAAGGTTGATAATTCTTCCCCAGTGATTTTGCTGCATGTGTTTGAGCGCAAGCGTTGTACTATATTGTACTGTTTGAAACAGCATGGAAAAAGCATGTTCGTAATCTTCTTCGCTTTTCTCCAGCACCGAACCTGCTTTAGGTCCGTTGGTATTGTTCACTAAAATATCAACAGTATTATTTTCGAAATATTTTGTAAGGATCTTCCTATAATTTTCAAAATCAGAAAAATCGGCAATGATGTACCTGTGTTCCTGGCCTTCTTCTTTGGGTAGTTCAGAAAGAGTCTTTTGCAATTTTTCTTCATTTCGCGCCAGCAATGTTACAATTGCGCCGCTTGCAGCCAGTTGCATGGCAATGGCTTTTCCCAATCCGCCGCTGCTGCCGCCCACCAGCGCTTTTTTATTTTTTAATGAAATGATCATGCTTCTAATATTTTATGCCTTCCGGTTTATTGAGTAATGCAAAAAAGTCATCAAGATTTCTTGCCAACGCTTTTTCAAAAGAGTTTTGCATATCCTTAGGCGTGGGATGTTTCCCTTTCCAGTCTTTAAAATATTGTTGAAAAGCTTTGTCCACACCATCGCGGCCTACAATGGTCTCTAACTTGTATACCCACATCGCAGCTTTAATATAAGCCGTAAGCCCATAATCTTCAGATGATTTAAAATCATCGGCATGCAGTTCAATGGGTGTGGACATGGGTATCTGACTCATATACCGGTAGAGCGTGGCCTGGAAACGGTCGGGCGTCATGCGCCTGAGTTCTGCAGGCAGTTCTCCGAGCATGGAGTTGGCGCGGTATTTATCAGCTTCATAGCGAAACTGGTAATAGGTGTTCAATCCTTCATCCTGCCAGGTGTGTGCCCTTTCATTGCTGCCCAGCATGCCCATAAACCAATTGTGGCCCACTTCATGCGCAATCACCGCATCAAGAGCTTCTGCATTGGCATCCGGCTGCGTAATGATGGTGATCATCGGGTACTCCATACCGCCGCTTGCATTGTTCTTAGGCCCTTCAAAAGCCTGCACTGTGGGGTATTCATATTCACCTATCCACTGGCTGTATTTTCTTGTAGCATCCTTTACGTAATCAATGCTCATATTCCAGATGGTATTGGGTTTGTTATGATAAAAGGTAAATGCATCTACTATTTTGTTTTGTAAACGGATGGTATCATATTGTATCACCATGTCCTTATCGGCAAACCAGGCAAAATCTACTACGTTGCTGGCAGTATAGGTAAGTACTTTATTATTTACAGAGGCCGGTTTGTACAAAGCAGGTGTGCCTGTTCTATTGGCAGTGTTTTTTGTACCGATGAGTTTGTAATGAGCCAATTCATCCTTTGTTTGCAAAACGCCCGTGGCGCCAACGATATAGTCTGCAGGTACGGTGATGTTCACTTTATAATCGCCGTAGTTGCTGTAATATTCTCCCATATCAAGGTAGGGAAACGCGTGCCAGCCGCTGCGGTCGTACACAGCAGGTTTGGGAAACCATTGTGCTGCCATAAACTGTGTGCCGGCATAACCTGATCTGGAAAAATAGGAGGGCAATTTTACCGTAAAAGGCGTTGTGATGGTAATAGTTTCGCCCGGCTTTACCGGCTTCGGCAGGTTGAGGCGGATCACATCTATATAGGCAGGGTTGTTGTGAGGCATGGTGGTAGCCTTTACACCGTTCACCTTAAAATCCAATCCTTCTATCCAGCCAAACTCAGCATCGCTTTCTTTTGATTTCCTTGTTTTATCTGCTTCAATTTGTTGAAACAGTGCTGTGTTGCGGTTTTTGTATGCATTGGGCCAGATGTGAAACCAGATAAATGCCAGTTCATCCGGTGAATTATTGGTGTACTTCAATGTCTCAAATCCCGACAGTGTTTTGGCCCCGGGGTTCAGCGTTACATCAATTTCGTAGTCTGTTTTTTGTTGAAAATAGGTGGTTTGAGCTGAAAGCGTGGTACCTGCTATGAAGGTAATGATGAGAAAAAAATACTTCATTAAAAATTATTTTTCTTAAAATAAATGTTTGATTAAAATTAGTTTAAATATAATAAAGAATAGGCTACGCCCTGGATAGTTGCCTGCGCGCGAAAAATTTCACCAGCACAACACCCGCCACAAATCCGCCCACGTGAGCGGCAAATGCCACGCCTCCGCCTTCACCCGTATTTTGGCCGATCACACCGATCCAGCTAATCACCTGCATGGCGATCCAAATGCCCAGAGCCACAATGGCCGAAACATTAAGGATAATTCGGATGGCGAATACGCGAACTTTGTTACGGGGAAACAATACCATGTACCCGCCCAGCACACCTGATATGGCGCCGGAAGCCCCGAGGCTGGGAATGAGCAGTCCTGAATTCAATGCAGAGGAAGCGTACACATGCGCCAGCGAAGCCAGCAGGCCACAAAGCAGGTAAAACATAAGGTATTTAAAATGGCCCATCACGTTTTCAAGATTGTCGCCAAATATCCACAGGTACAGCATGTTGCTCAGCAAATGCATCCAGCTTCCGTGCATGAACATGGAGGTAAACAATGTGATGTAAACCGGCTCAGGCGAAGGGCCTAACGGGTAGGAAATGATATCAGTGCCCGTTAAAATTTCCTGCGGCACGGTGGAAAAGCTCATGAGAAAGGCTTCATCGCTGCCCATGCCTTGTGCAAATACAAATACAATTACGTTCACAGCAATGAGCAGATAATTGATAAAAGGGGTACGTGTTCTGCCAGAATTGTCATCTCCGATTGGCAACATAGCTTATGATAATTTAAGGTGAATGATAGCGTTAAGATAAAGTATTTTTTTATAAACAGTGTTGCCGCGAGTCGGGGTATAACTGGCAGTTGCTATACGCTGTTGCTGTAAATAAAAATGCATAATAACAGTACCATTAATGCAATGACCCACGGTGTAAGTTTATTAAGCAGCACCTGCTGTTTCAGCGTTTTTTCAGCCTCGTTAATTTGTTCCTGCGATGAAGCCGGCGCATTTACTTTTCTCAATTCTGCCAGCATAAGTTTTTGCTCTTTTGGATGCAAAACTGTGTTTAATTGTAAAGCCTGATTGATAACCTCTTTATTGATGTCTGTTACATTAAATTCATTCAACAGGGCAATATTTCCAGAGCTTATTAAGAAGAATAATTCTTCTTTTATGCTGTGTTTATCCATTCTGAAGGCATCAAAGGTTTGAACTTTTTTATTGGCATCGATCAGTTTCAGTAAAATCTTTTCAGGCGTGTTAGCCGAATTGTCAAATTTTAAATGATACACCTGCGAAAGCCATCTCTGCTTCAGGTATTCATCCCGCATGCGGGGGGTTGACAGCGTTTCATAGGCCTCTTTTATTAAGTAAAATTGAGCGAGCGCAAATTTATCATCTGGGTTTTTGTCAGGATGATGTTGCAACGCCAGTTTTCTGTAGGCATTTTTAATCTCCGCACTGTTGGCAGTAGCTTCCACACCAAGTATTTTGTAATAATCTTTTATCATTAAGGCGGCAAAAATGAATTAAAAAAATACATTATCCGCTTAAAATTTGACCATTTGTTAAAGAAATTTGCTAAATTTTTTCTTAATACTTTCTATAGCGCACAATAAAGAAATAATTAGAGCAACTTTGCCTTCAATACACCGTCATATATACAGAGCAGCCAACATAGAAAATAAGGCTTGCAACAACACTTTTTAATAATTAAAAAAATAAAAAATGAAACGAATGATCAGCTCCTTAGGTATTTGTTTATTCCTTTTAGCGGCGTTGCTTGTATCTAAGCCAGCTGACGCACAACCAAGGGTAGGCATAAATATCTCTTTTCAAACTTTTTACGATGAACTTAGCCCTTACGGCGACTGGATTGATTATCCTGATTACGGTTACACTTGGCGTCCCAGGGTTGGTTCAGACTTCCGGCCTTATGCTACCAACGGCCACTGGATGTATACCGACGGTTATGACTGGATGTGGAACTCTGGTTACGACTGGGGTTGGGCACCCTTTCACTATGGCCGCTGGTTTTACGATCCTTTTTACGGATGGATGTGGGTTCCGGGATATGAGTGGTCACCTGCATGGGTATCATGGCGCGGCGGTGGCGATTATTATGGATGGGCGCCGCTAAGACCTGGTATTAGCATCAACATCGGGTTTGGGAGTTACAATCCGCCGTATGATTACTGGACGTTTGCTCCCGGCAGGTATATGACATCAAGATATATCAGCAGCTATTACCACCCGTGGAGAAGCAATACCACCATTTTTAATAATACTACTATCATTAATAATTACTATGGCGGCCGAGACAGCAGGAACAGCGGAAGGCAAGACAGGGTGTACACCAATGGGCCACGCCGCACCGATGTGGAAAGGTACACAGGCCGTATTAATACCTACAACGTTCGCGAAAGCAACCGTGCCGGCAGGGCATCCGTGGACAGGAATACTGTGTCTGTATACCGCCCCACCGTGCAAAGGGAAAGCAGCAGAGATACACGCTACAGCCCGCGGCAGGTGCAAACCTACGACAGAAGTGTTGCAAGAGCTGACAGCAGAACAAGCGACAGACGCAGCGGTAATGTAGGAGAAAGTGTACGCTCAACCAACCGCGGCAACAACGAAAGCCGCGTAACGGAAAGAAGCAATGATGCTGCTACAAGAGCAACCAGCCGTGAGCGTGTAGGCACCGCGCCCCGCAGTACTGAGGGTACTACCCGCAGCCGCGAAGTGATGAGGCAGCCTGAAAACACTACACCCGCAGCACGTGAAAGCCGTTCAGCTTCAGAAGCAAGAACACGCAGCGAGGCCATGCGCCAACGTGAAAGCGTTCAGAGGTCTGCTGGAACTGACCGCTCCACCGAGATGAGGCAGCGCAATGAGCAATTACAGCAACGCCAAGCAGAAGCACAGCGCCAACGCGAAAGCATGCAGCGTGCACAGCAAAACCGCGCGGCAACTGAAATGAGGCAGCGCAGTGAGCAGCCAACACAAAGGCGCAGCGTAGTGCAGCAACCCCAGAGTCAACCACGCGTAGAAAGGTCACAGGCTCCGCAGCCGCAACAACGTGTCGTGCAATCGGCACCACAAAGGCAATCAAGCCCTTCAGTTGAGAGCAGGGGCTCTTCATCAAGAGGTTCTTCAGAAGGCTCGACAAGAGGCAGCAGGAGGTTTTAACAGATAACTTACAAATATTTAGAAGCCGCATTTCAGTGATGCGGCTTTTTTTATTGCCATGCAGGGATGTGAGTGTTCTTTTAACCTGCTCTTTTCATTTAGTAGTTGGCGGAAAATGGCAGACTAATTTTTCTAAATCTTCGTCTTATCTCTCTTAATTACCTCGGGCTTGCAAACACCTGTGTCCAATAAGCACCTGATCTTGCAGCGCCCATTTCCCTTGCCTGTGCGCTCATAATATTTTTACAATGCCCGGGGCTGTTAAGCCAGCCATTCATCACCTGAGCTATAGAGGTTGGCCCAGCGGCTATATTCTCTGCCACATAAGACCACGTGTAACCCGCTTGCGTCACTCTTGATGCTGGCGTGCTGCCATTACTTTGCGTATGATTGAAATCGCCGGTTGCATTCATATAATCTGAGTGTTGTTTGGCAGCGGCTTCCAGTTTATTGTTCCACGTAATCGCGGGTACCGGGGGCATTCTTTCATTGCCGCAGTCGCAGCCTTTACTCCTTACGTTGTTCACAAGTTTTAGCATTTCCGCGTTTGCGCCAGGTGGGTCATTGGGGGTGGGCGTGCTAAAATCAACCTTTTCGCAGGCGCTGCATAATACCAAAACAGCAAACAATAAAAAAAGCCTCATTTTTATTTTTACTCTACACCCATCAATAACTTTACCAAGCCTGGTTAAGCGCAGTTAAAACTTGCTACTTCTTTAGCTAAAAACCCCTAACTTTGCACACTCTAATTTGGACAAATGGCTAACAGAAGAGAATATGATATTGCATTTGTGGGTTTGAAACCAGGGGTTCATGAGTCCAGTTATGAGGTAAAGGACAAGTTCTTTGAGGCATTTAATGAGCAGGATTTTAACAACTGTAGGGCAAACGTAAAACTGTCGCTTGACAAAAAAAGCAGTTTTATGCTGCTGAAGTTTGAAATCGGCGGAAAATTGGACGTGGCCTGCGACCGTTGCAATAATATCATCCCGCTGGAACTTTGGGATGAATTCAATATTACGGTAAAAATGGTTGACGATCCTGAATTAATGAACGCACAGGAAGAGGATCCTGACGTTTATTATATTAGCCGGGGCGAAAGCCTTTTAAACGTGGAAAACTGGTTGTACGAGTTTATCAACCTCAGCATACCTATGCAAAAAACATGTGGTTATGATAATGCTGACGGTCCTCTCTGTAACAAGGAGGCCTTAACTATGCTCAATAATTTAGATGCCACAAAAGATCAGGAAGAACAGATCAGTCCCTTATGGAAAGGTCTGGAGAAATTCAAGAAACCAGATAATTGATTTTTGATTTTCATTTCATTATAATAGTTATTTCAATTTTATTAATATTTAATTTTTAGATATGCCAAATCCTAAGCGCAGGCACAGCCAGCAAAGAAGCGCAAAACGCAGAACTCACTATAAAGCTGAGGCTACTACTTTAACTACTGATCCCACATCAGGCGAAACGCACGCACGCCATCGCGCGCACGTTAGCGAAGGAAAGCTGATCTATAAGGGAAAAGTTGTAGCAGATCAGGCGCCTAAAAAAGCATAAAACGGCTTTTTAACGCTTTACTAAATTCTTTATTTCCAAATACATTTCTAACCCTTAGGTTGGCTGTATTTGGAATTTTTTTACTTTTAGTGCTTATGAATATTGGTATTGACATGATGGGCGGAGATTATGCGCCGCTTGAAGCCGTTAAAGGAATTGAAACCTACCTAAAAGCTAACCAGTCACAAAATATTCACCTGAGTTTATTTGGCAACAGTGAGGAAATAACCCCGCTGCTTGCCATGTATAACATTTCTGATAGTAATTACACAGTTGTTCACACCCCGCAGGTGATTGATATGCACGAACCGCCTACCAAAGCGTTCAAAGAAAAACAGCAGTCATCTATAGCGGTGGGGTTTAGCCATCTTGCGGCTGGTGCTACCGACGCTTTTATCAGCGCAGGCAATACCGGTGCTATGCTTGTTGGCGCGCTGTTCAGCATTAAAGCTGTAGAGGGTGTTTTACGGCCAACCATTTCTTCTATAATCCCCAAACAAAACGGTGGTACGGGGCTGCTATTGGATGTGGGCCTTAATACAGATTGCAAACCTGAACAATTGAATCAATTTGCTCTAATGGGTTCAGTTTATTCTCACACAGTTTTGGGAGTTGATTGCCCTAAAGTTGGTTTGCTTAGCATAGGTGAAGAAGAGAGCAAAGGAAATTTATTAACGCAGGCTGCATATCAATTACTTAAGAATAATAAGTCAATAAATTTTATAGGTAATATTGAAGGGAGGGATGCTTTTAATGATAAAGCTGATGTTATCGTATGCGACGGGTTTACTGGTAATATAATCCTTAAAATGGCAGAATCAATATTTGATATAGTGAAGAATCAAAATATTGACAATGAGTATTTTAACAGATTTAACTTTGAGGTTTATGGAGGCACTCCGGTACTGGGTGTTTCTAAACCAGTTATAATAGGACATGGTATTTCTCAAGATGTTGCGTTTTCTAATATGATAGATGTTGCAACTAAAATGGTTGATACTCACGTTCTTACTAAAGTGCAAGAAGCAATAAAAGGCTGTAGTTTATTATAGTTAATGCAACTAAAAGATGCTGATATTAGTTAATGAACTTAATATCTTACTTTTTTTTGGGTTCTGGATGTAATTGTTTTTATTCGGATTGAATTAATTCACATTTGGCTAGCTCTTACCGTTGTATGCTACATTACTACTTCTTCTTTTTAGCAGCGGCTTTTTTTACTGCGCTGCTGACTGCCTTTTGCTTTGTTGCCTGGCTGACGGGTGGTTTTGTTAAATTGTAGGCAACAGAAATTCTGAAATTTCTGGTGTAGGTAAGGTGATCTGTAATGATATTAAAATTCTTTCCAAAAGCTGTAACCGTATAGTCTTGTTGTTTGAAAGGATCAATTGCCGTTACGCTAAGCGTTACACGTTTTTTAAACCATTTTGTTTGCAGCCCCAGAATTTGTTTGAGAGTACTCCTTGCACGGCCTTGCGGATCGGCAATTGAATTATAACGCAGGTTGGTTTCAAAAGTAATTTTATCGGTAATAATATAACTTCCGTTCAGGCTCCCGTAATATGTGGCGCCGTCTTTATACTTATTATTGATCTTATCATAATCACTATACTGATTAAAAGAATAACCACCGCCAAAGTTAATACGTATCTTTTTGCTAAAAGTATAACCGCCAATAAGCGTGGCATCATATTCTTTACGGTCGGTTATATTTTGAAAACTAATCTGTGTTTTTTCACCGGGTACCAGATCTCGCACCTGCTGAATGATGTCTTTTACATAATTATAACCGAGCGATAGATTTATGTTGAATTTTGTTTTAAAATAGCCCATATTCCAATCAAAATTATCAGACAATTGTGGCGTTAATGTGGGATTGCCAAAACGAATAGAGTAAAGATTGCTGTAATCCACTGCGGGATTTAACTGGCTCAGCCCTGGCCTTCTAATACCTCTGCGATAAGACAGGCCTGTGCTTAAACCCGACGGCCTCCATTCTTTCCTCACTGTTAAATTCGGCAATATATTCCAATAATCATTGTTATGGTTATTGTTATTGTCTCTGAATGTGAAAATGATACCTGTATTTTCTACCTGAACGCCGGCAATAATGCGCCATGTTTTGGGCAGGTCGATGGTGAGGCCGGAGCGAAGTGTATAAACATTTTGCCTGTATTTAAAATCCGGGCTCATGGAATCAACTGTAGTAAGCATTCCGGTGGCTTTTTGATAAATCTGCGTCAATTGTGCATTGGCAGATGGGTCGCTGCTAATGGTTGCGCCGGTATTTAGTAAAATGCTTTTGGCTAACGGTGTATTATAAGACGCGCGAAGTTCCCAGTTGAAATTATTGTTGTCATTTATTTGTTTTACCGTACTATCAGCGCCTGTTGACGTTCCATCTGGTTTAAAAAACCGCTGATAAAAAAGTCGGTCATTATGGTAATTGCCATAGCTAAATGAACCCAAAACATCCAGTACCTCTTTAGCATTTTTCTTATTGCGCCAGCGATAATTGGTAGTAATTGCTGGGGTGAGTGACGTTCCATAGCTGCTATTCTCGCGAGTATTATATTTTGTAACCTCCTTAAATCGATTTTGATTCTGGTAGAAGTTCTTGCTAGTGTTATTAAAATCGCTGAAGCCTAATACAGCAGTGACGTTAAGCTGGCTTTGCTTATTGATTTCATATTCTGCGGAAAGCCGCATGTTAGGCCTCAGGTTTTTATTGATACTTTTAGTACGCGTGATTAGAAAATTGGTACTGTCAACCGTTTCTTTATTTACTTTATTAAAGTAAATGGTTTCCCTGGTAGATTCGGACTCAGAATTAAACCGGCTGTATGCCGCGCCAGCAGTAGCTTGCAGCACCCATTTTTTATTACGATAACTGATCGTTCCCGAAAGATTTGCATCACCAAGTGTTCCTACATAAGCATTTACTCTTGCGGTAGCACCTACTTTACCTTTCTTTGTAATAATATTAATAACGCCTCCGCTTTCTGAGGCATACTCCGGAGGCGGTGTAGTCTGCAATTCTATTTTATCAATCATTCCCCCAGGCATTGCTTCCAAAAGGTCGTTCAGTTGATCTCCACTAAGGTTTGTGGGTTTGCCATCTATCAATATTCTCGGTTCTTTTCCCTTTAGTAAAATTTTGCCGTTAGCATCATTTGAAATCAGAGGCATCGTTTTTAAAAGTTCCACAGTGCTGGATGTTGCGCTCAATACAGATTCACCCACATTATAAATAACAGTGCCTTCTTTGTATTCTACCAATGGCTTTTCAGCATACACAATCACTGTCTCTAACTCGCTTGCTTCAGGATACATCTTTATATCTCCCAGATTAAAATCATAACGCTCAGCCCTAAAGTGGATACTATCCAGTTTGATTTTTGAAAAGCCTATTGATGAAAATTGCAAACTGTAGTAACCAAATTTTACACCCTGTATCTCAAAAGCACCTTGCTCGTTTGCTACATACGATTGAGTAGCAGTAGTATCCTGTAATGGAATAAGATTTATAGTGGTTCCGGCAACGGGGGCGCCGGTGGTAGTGTCAATAACATTGCCCGCGATAATACCCTTTATGCTGTTGTTTTGAGAAAGGACATTGTTGCAGAAAGTAATGATCAAAAAAATACTAATTATAACTCTTGTCACGGTAACACTGCGCTACTTATTGTACTCACAATAGCTTACAAAGTTTAAGATAATAATTTATATTTAAAAATAATTAACTACTAATCCTGTCACTTGTCAATAAGGTTATCTAATTTAGACTTCATTATTCTTAATATTACGGCATGAAAAATTTTTTGTTAAGTGTTCCTCTATTCTTCGCTGTTACTGCATTTGCTCAAAGTAATTTTTCTTACACTCCTGAAAAGCCCAAAGCGGGTAATGAAATAAGTTTTACGTACACACCTTCGGGTGATTTGGCTGGAACTTTAAAAATACCCGAAGCATTTGTGATAAAAGACTCTTCTGGCTGGATGAGTATTGAAAATATTGACCTCAAACGTGAATATGGAAAATTATCTGGGAAAATAAAAACCGATACTTCATACACTTTTGTAGCCCTCAGTTTTAAAGAGGGAAATATGTATGATAATAATAGCGATAGCGGTTACTTAATCAATCTATATGATAAAGACAAGGTTAAAATAGGCAGTTATGCTGCTGCAGCAAATTTTTTAGATTTTTATGGCCCTTACAGACTTAATATGAAGTCGAATAGTAAAATGGCTGTAAAGCAGTTTGATAAAGAATTTGAATTATATCCTGAGAATAAAGAAAAATATTTTATGAGTTATCTGTCTAAATTGTATAGGGCGGATAAAGAGAAGGGTTCTAATTCAATCCAGTCAGAGATTGAGAAAATGCTTCGCGATACTCTTAAAAAAAGATCTGATTATAGAAAGGTAGAAAGATTGTACGGATTTTTAAAACTAAATCAGCAGTCGGCGTTAATGAGCAGATTAAAAATGGAAGAAGGGATATTTGATCTTCATGACCAAGATGACTTTAACGAGATTGTAATGAAGGAAAGTGATATAAATAAAAAGGAAATTTTACTAAGCGATGTTAAAAAATTAATAGCAAATGCCCCTATAGAAAAGAAGTATAGTAAAATGAAGGATTTTGTATCAGCAAATCTTGCAAGATCTTACTCAAGCCATAAAAACTGGGCAAAATTCAGAGAGGTAGTATCTGCAATGGATGATGATATACAGAAATATAGTTTAATGAACTCTGCTGCCTGGAAAATGCAGGAAGACAGTACAAATTTGGAACTCGCTGAGGAGTCCTCAAGACAGAGTGTAATCTATGCAAGGACTAACTTAAAAAGGCCATCCGGTCGGCAGCCTAATATGATGACATATAAAGAATGGATAGAGTATAACAAAAACACTTACGCCACTTATGCCGATACATACGCAATGGTTTTATACCGAATGGGGAATTATAAAAAAGCCTTACAGTATGCCACGGAAGCTGCGTACGCAATTAACAGAGGGCAGGATGTTGATCAAAATAAAACCTATGCTTTGATAGCCGAACGTGCGATGTCACCAACAAAATATAAACCTAAACTGGAGCAGTTTGTAAAAGATGGAAAATCTGACGCAACGATCAACGACATTTTAAAAAGACTTTATATTAAGCAACAAAAATCCGAAGTCGGTTTTGATGAATACATAGCAGCGCTTGAAAAAGAGGCGCATCAAAAATTGGTTGCTGATCTGAGAAAAGAAATGCTGAACGAACCTACACCAAAGTTTACTTTAAAAGACCTGGCGGGCAACACGGTAAATATTGCCGACCTGAAAGGCAAAACCGTTGTGGTTGACTTTTGGGCCACCTGGTGCGGACCTTGTATCGCTTCTATGCCGGGCATGCAGAAAATGGTCAACAAATACAAGGACAATCCCGGTGTGAAATTTTTATTTATTGACACCTGGCAAAATGAAGATAATGAAACAGAACTGGTGCAGAACTTTATTGAGAAGAGGGGATACAGAGATTTTCACGTGCTGATGGATCTGGATGATAAAGTGGTGAGTAGTTTTAAAGTGGAAGGTATTCCCACAAAATTTATCCTGGGCAAAGACGGTAATATAAAATTCAAAGATGTGGGTTTTGGCGGTGAGGAATCTCTGCTAAAAAAGTTACCTGCTATGATCGAGCTGGCTAACTAAGCAGCCTTTTAAATCTCAATATCATCAATTGAAAAACATATAACGTAATGAATACAACATCCAAAGAAAACACCGTGAACAATTTTTTGCACTCGCGCAGTTTTATAGGACTTGCCATTGTTGGCATTTGCATTATTATTGGCGCTTTAATTTTGGGTAGCGCCTATAAATACAAGTTTAAAGAAAGGCGAATCATCCGGGTAACCGGCAGTGCCGAAACAAATTTTACAAGCGATCTTATTGCCTGGAACGGCAATTACAACCGCACTGCTTTTGAACTGCGTGACGCCTATGCACAGTTAAAGCAGGACGAGAATAATATTAAAAATTACCTGAAACGAAAAGGGATTACCGAAAAGGAAATTATTTTTTCATCTGTAAAGATAGACAGGCAATACAGCACAAGGTACAATGAAGAAGGCAGGATTACGGGTAATGATTTTGCAGGGTACACGCTTACACAAACAGTAAAAGTAGAATCGAGCGACATTCCTAAGGTAGAAGCGCTTTCCCGGGAAATAACCGAACTCATCGAAACTGGCATTGAACTGAACTCTCCTGAGCCTTTGTATTTTTATACCAAGCTTGCTGATTTGAAGCTTGACCTACTGGCAAAAGCTGCTGAGGATGCAAAAAAACGTGCCGAGATCATAGCAAAAAATACAGGCGGTAGTGTATCAGGTGTAAATAGGGCCAATATGGGTATTTTTCAGATCACGGGCCAAAATAGCAATGAAGATTACAGCTACGGGGGAGCCTTCAACACCACATCAAAAAATAAAACAGCAAGCATTACCGTGAACCTGGAGTGTAACGTGCGGTAATACTGCTACCTGTTATCTTTCCATATTAATTTTTCATTTTTTCTCTTGCTTGAAAAATCAGTACAACGGCCGTCACCTTTACCGGTGAAGCCGCCATCAGGGTGGCAGATGATTTCACAGTTGCTGTTGTACAGCGTTCCATACATGTCACAACAGTAAGGAGGTATGTAATATACTGTTTGCCCATTGTATTCATATTGCCACACAGATGCAGGCGGGTTTCTCACGGCTTCTTTTTGCATTTCAATAATCAGTGCTCTGATGCAGGGTGGCGCATCAGCGCCAATTGTACCGATGGGTTTTACGCAGCCCGCCAAGAGAAATGTTAGAATAATCATTAATAGCGCTTTCATTGGTATATTATTTTATTTTAAAGATATATTTAAAACCGGTATCCAATTCCTAATCTCAGTTCGCCCTGGCCTGTTCCTCTTGCTGAAGAAGCAGTAAATCCCGGGTAGTTTTTATTTTGATCAGTATGACCAAGCACTACGCCGCCAATACTTGCATTAAAAGCCACAAGCCAGTTTCTGTCAACATGAGACTGTAATTGAAGGCCAAATCCGATTACCGACATGGCTACCTGCCGGTTAATTGTCATAGTGTACCAATCCGCATTATTGAAATACGTGGTCATTTTATCACGAACATACAAGGTATAAAAGGGGCCCATGCCCATTCGAAAACGGCCATAATTTTTAGGATAGAATTTAGCTTGTAATACGCCACCATAACCCTTTTTATTGATGGCAATAAACGGAGCTATTTCTAACCCGAGCCTATCTTTCAAAAAGAGTTTTTCATAAGCGAGTCCTGTTTTTACAAAAGGTGTATAATCAGGATCGTTCTGTCCGCTCCAGTCTAAAAAACGCACACGGTGGGTAAACACACCAAAGTAGCCCGAAATGATACTTGTGCCCAGGTTACCGTACTCTCTGCGATCCCTTATTTTATAATCCGGCATTCTTGATTCGCGGGTAAATTTTTGTACCATACCGTTTTCAAAAATCACCGAGTCAATATTTGCAACTGGTGTAGTATATAACGCTCCATCGCTATCTTTTTTATAAAAAATAAACGCAGGCGTAATTTCTGTTACTTTCCCCATGATCATTTTTGCCTCGGGGTTATCTACCCTGATGGCGCCATCCTTCAAAGGTCTGGCAGGCATCCACTTGGGTTGCGGCGGCGCAGGTCTGCCCACTTCCCTGGGGTTTATATAAATCACATCCTGCGCATAAATGTTGGTGCAAAACATTGTTAACAGCAATACTAATATTATTTTATTCATGTGTATGTTTTTTTATTGCGCTGCTACGCAGCTGTTTTTTATTGTCACATGGAATTCGCCATCGCAATTGCAATCGGGATCATTCCCTGTTCGTTTGAAACATTCTAATGGCTCATTTCATAAGATTTTTTTTAAAACCAATATCTCAGGCAGTTTCATCGCATCAATTTTTAATGGTAGATTGTTTTACGGGTTCAACCGGATTGCTGATGTCGAATAGTACAATGCCACCCTGTACATAAGCTATCAGCACATCATTATAGGGTATTACATCAATATAAATTTCATCATCGTTGATTGTTTTAATCACTTTGGGTTTGGTTTTATCTGTTATATCCACCACATTCAGCCCTGCTGCTCCCATGCAGATGTATAGTATATTTCCTCTACTTCCCAGGCCATTCGGCTCTGGCATGTTAAGTGTACTCACAAGTTGGGGCGACATGATCTTCACACCTGAAATATTATAAATGTTCAACTGGTTTAAAGTGCCGCCGCATCCATTGCTGTTGCTGCGCAGCGTTACATACGCATGATCGTCATCGGCCACAACCGGGTCGCAAGCGCGCAGGTGCTGGGCCTGACCCTGTAATTTGGGACTTTTAGGGTTGCTGTTGTCAAACACAAACATGCCGGTTTGAGAGCCAATGAATAACTTATCTCTGTAAGGAAAAATGGTTTCAATGTTCCATCCCACATTTTGGCTGTTGAGCAGCACTGCCTGCGAAGGGTTCGTTACATCATAGGTTTGCAACTCTGAATTGTTTACAATGTACAGGTAATTATTCCATAGGGTCATACGGGCAGTGGAGCCGCCCTGGCCGTTATTGCCTGAAGGGGAATTGTCCATTTGTTTATCGCAGGCTATAAACAGTGCAGCAAAACCGGCAGTAACACATAGGAGATGTAAAGCTTTTTTCATTTCAGATTTTTTATAAGGGTTAGCAATGGGTTAGTAGGTACAGGCCGGATTTATAAGCGTTTTCTTTTGCCAGCCAATTATGGTTCCTTTTGAAGGGTCTGGGCATTCAAATTTGCCCCTTTCAGGCGGGCGCGTGACGGTAAACAATGCTTTGAAACTGTCTTGCAGCCTGCGTACGGTTGTGGCTGTATTGTTTTCGATCCTTACAATCACAAGGTCACGCATATTGTTGGTAAAAATAAGGTTGTCTTTAATGGCCAGTTCCTGCGCGCCCGATACTTTTAAAAAGCCTTTCTTTACAGGGTTTTCGGGGTTTGAAATGTCAGTTATATGAATGCCTTTGCCGGCTTCTACCTGGTAAAGCAGGTTGTTGAACACGTAGATTTTTCCGCCGTTTTCCACAGGTTGTGCCGTAGTAAGGCTAACGGTTTTCATTTCAGCTTCATTGCCATACACGGGAGCATAGCCCAGCACTTCTTCCTGTTTTTGTTTCCAGCAGGACGCAAGCAGCACTATGATTGTAAGGCAATACAATACATTTTTCATTGGTAATGATTTAATGGTAAATAATTTTGGTTATACTTATACTTAGTAGAACGCAGAAAGAAACACAAACGCAACAATTTTAAAAATTATTATTATTGAAGTTTTATTAGTAACCTTTCTTGTTGAGGATTTCTTAAAACCTTCGAGCCTGGCATGAACGGCGCAAGCGGACTTAGACAGTGAGGCATAAAATATTCCATGAGATGCGCATAATTATTAAACTTTCTTAAGCAAAGCATTGCCCACAGCGCAGTTTAGGCATTTTCTCAAATCGCAATAGTGGGTTTTTTGTTCGATTAGCGATTGTGAATCCAAAGCATGATTGTTTTCAAACCCAATAATTTGTAGTTTTTTGGTAATGCGGTTTTGCTCAGGGCTGGTTTCTGCAAGCCATTGTATGGCTTTGTCTTTTAATGTTTGATTTTGATGCACAGCGCCGTAGGTAAACAGTATCGGCGCCACAGTATTGATAATGATATTGTCAATCATAGAAGCTCCAATGTTTTTAGGTTTGTACACCGATGCATCGTTCAGCCTGTAATGGTAATGCCAGAAATCATTCGCGTTCACGGCAAACCATTCCTTCACCCTTGCAAGCGAAGGTTCATCAATGATCTTTGAAAACAGGTGTACCGAATTTTGTACCAGCGCTGCCAGTTGCGCCAGCCGAATGGTTGGGAAATTACCGGGCCGCATTCTTAAAAAATAAACCGGTATGCCGGGACTGATCAGGCTGTACTTGGTTTGTAAAAACCTGTATTCTTTTTGAAGCATGGCAGGGTAGGGGTCATTAACTGTGTCGTTCAGTAAACCTGCCTGTCCCAGCAGCAGGGCTTCAATTTGCGGCAGGCTGTTTTTGTGCCGGGCAAGAATAGATATAGAGATGCTTTTGGCTATGGCTTCAAAGGCTTCGTTGTTTACCTTAGTGCCAAAATTTGATGCCAGCAACCACCAAAAGCTTTCTTCCCAGTGTTGATTGTTTTTTGTCAGGTACTTGTGAATGTTTTCTGACTTCCTCTCAAGTCTCTCCGCAATCAGCCTGTCCTTCCAATTGGTGATGACGATGGATGGTACATCATGAACCATCTTTTCGCAGGGGATAAAAGTTTGGGACAGCATCAGTTCTTCATACCGCTTCAGCAGACTGTGCGATATTCTGGTCTGCAGTTCCAGCGTAGGAAGTTCAGAGGCAGGATCATCATGTTCATACACCACGTGCAGGATCACATTTTTATAATTTTTGTCTGACGTGTGATTGTGCTTGTGCCAGTCTGATGTTTTTAAATGCAACTCAACAGATCCAGCCCAAGTAGTGGTGCCTATACTAATTCTGGCATTAATAAAGTCGGGCCCCTGGTTGGTGTTTAATGTGCCCGGGTGCAGTATTTGCAAGGCTTCGCCCGTAGTGGTTTGCAGCGAATCTTTATTCAAATACTGCAATTGCCAGATGAATTGGAAAAGTTGTTCTGTCATGGTTAGAAGTTTAAGCAGGTTTTATTTGTCAGGCACCTATCAGCAGGCATGCATGGGCAGTGATCTAACGGGTTATCAACCGCTATTAAAATTGTTCATTGCGGCCAATTCCTTTACTACGCGGCTTACTGGCAAGCCCATCACATTATAAAAATCGCCTTTTACCCATTTGATGCCTACCACACCAATCCACTCCTGTATGGCATAAGCGCCGGCCTTGTCGTATGGTTGGTACTTGTCTATATAAAAAAGGATCTGCTGCGGTGTCAGTTCATGAAAGGCCACTTCGGTAACATCATGAAATAAAACCTGATGTAATCCGTTTAAAATAGCAACCCCTGTAATCACCTGGTGTGTGTTGTTTTGCAAGTGCATTAGCATGTTTATAGCATCTGTTTTATCTGTTGGTTTGCTTAGCAGACGATCTTCCACTACAACCATGGTATCTGCGGCAAGTACAATCTGTTTTTCACCAACTGTTTTCTGCACGATCAGCGCTTTTTGCAAAGCTACATACATGGCAGCTTCGTATAAAGGTATGCCTGCAGGAAATGTTTCATCTGTATCTGCGGTGATGATTTCAAAAGGTATTTCAGCCCATTCAAGCAATTGTTTTCTTCTGGGCGATGCGGAGGCGAGTATGATCTTTTCTGCCATTTTAGTGTATACGAATGAATTTATTTAATTGTGATCAGGGTTCCCCCGTTAAGTCAACCGGTTCATAGGTAAATATAAAAAAATATCATAGACAGGATGCCGGTTAGCATCACAAGTTTTGAAAGATCGCTCAGGCTGCGATATTCATTGGTAGTGTTGGCGGTGATGAGTTTTTTAAAAGCATATCCCAAAGGCACTGTTATAAAAACCAAACAATAGATAACGGCAAGCCACCACCCAAACTGCAGCACATAAATTTGAATGACTATCAGCATAGCAATTAAAATGGTGATCCACACGGCTACATACACTTTCGTGGCATTGATGCCCCAGCGTATGGGCATGGTTTTACAGCCAAATTTTTCATCGCCGGGCATGTCTTCAATATCTTTTACGGCTTCTCTTATTAGCGATATGATGAGCGCGAAACCGGCATATAATATGGTAAACCTGAAAAATCTTACCTGCTCATAGCTTACATCTCTGAATGCATCAGCAAAAGAATATTTGGAAAGAAAAATAATCATGATCGTCCACGCGGTAAGAACTGCCACGATCACGTTGCCAATAACAGCATCTTTTTTAAACCTGGCGGAGTAGAACCATAGCAGAACGACCGCACCGGAATTTGCAAAAATAATATACCACCTTTCAAAAGTATTTACGGCAATGGCGGTGAGTACAATTCCCGTCAGGCTTAGTATTAAATGCCAGGCCAGTGCCCGGCGCCTGCCCAGTTGCCGTCCCAAAATCGTTTTATCGGGCTTGTTGATGAGGTCTATATTAATATCAAAATAATCATTGATGATGTAACCGCCTGCTGCAATAAACACCGATGCCAGTACGAGCAAAATAAATTGTAAAGTATCGCCCGCGGGTACGTTGTTTTCATAAATGGGATAGTATATGCAAAACTGGAACAACGCTTGTGTAAGTACAATGAAAATAAGATTGGGCAACCTTATTAGCTTAAAAAACGAAGATAAAAGTTGAGGCATAAATTGTTTTATAATGCGCTTACACAGCGTGTAGTCAATATCAGCAAAAATAAGCCTGGATGGCTTTAGTTGGCCACACCATCTGCACCCCAGTCGTTCCGTACCTTAAGTACTTTTTCTATAACGTCTCTTACGCAGCCTTTACCGCCAACAACAGGAGAGATATAGTCGGCAGCTTTTTTTAGTTCGCTTATTGCATCAGCAGGGCAGCAGCCAATACCCACGACGTCAAACACGGGAAGGTCTGGCATATCATCACCCATAAATAAAATATGATCTTTTACAAGGCCATGTTCTTCAATAAGCTTTTCCACAAATGTTTTTTTATCGCCAATCTTAAAAAAAACGTGCTGTATGCCCAGGTTATTCATCCTGCGTTCCACACCGCTTGGCGCAGAGCCTGATACCACGAATATTCTATATCCTCTTTTAATAGCAAGCGCCATGGCGTAACCGTCTTTCGTGTTCATGATCCTGGCCATATCGCCACTGCCCAGCACAACGATGCCGCCGTCGGTCATTACGCCATCAACATCAAACATAAAAGTATCAATCAGCCTGAAGCGGTCTATAATTCGCATAGTAGTTGTTTTCAGTAACAAAAATATGGTTTAGAACGCAGAGAGGAAATGATAAAAATCATGGCGATTTGGCAATGTGCAAATTTGATATGTGGAATATGATAATGTGCAAATTTGCTGATGTGATAATTTGCCATTTTCAATTTTCAATCGGCAATCTGTTCTGTACGCGAGAGAATAATGCTTTCGCTCAACTGCTTGTACAATTGCAACAGTTGTGGATGCTGCTGCAAAAGCGCTTCATGTTTGGCAAGCGTACCATAATCTCCGCGCGCTGCGGGGCCGGTTTGCGTTATCGAGGGAGACTGATTGTGTAAGCGATCCACCGTGTGTTGTATGATGGGCATCAACTCTTTGAAATCAATGTCTTCTTTTTTGCAAAAGTCTTCTGCCATAGCAAAAATATGGTTTGTAAAATTGTTCACGATCACCGCGGCAACGTGCAGTTTGAGCCGTTGTTGATAATGTGCATACAGTGCATACGTATTGCTAACCGAAAGCGCCAATTGGTTCAGTAATAGTGCGGCATCATCATTGGAGGCTTCTGTATAAATGGGAATGTGGGCCGCTTCAATTTCTTTTCTCAGACTTTGTAACGGATAAAAAACACCATAGCTGTCTGTAACATTTTTCAGAACATCTATTTTAACAGCGCCCGCCGTGTGCGCCACCACCTTTCCCGGTAAATAAAGATTGCCTGCTATTTCTGCAATCGCATGATCAGATACAGTAATTAGGTAAAAGTCAGCATCCTTATTGATGAAATTTATTTTAGTATTGAATTGCGTGTTCAACTCAACTGCCAATGCAGAAGCGGTAACGGCATTACGGCTTATAACCTGCAAAATTTGATGCTCACCTTTGATAAACTTTCTGCCCAACGCTGCAGCCACATTTCCTGAACCAATGATTACAATTTTCACAAAATTTAAATGAATTGATAAATGATACCTTTGCTCACTGTATGAAATTACAAAAGATAACCCAAAGATTTTATATAAGCCAGATCAGGGCGCTTTCGTTTTTCTCTCAAAAGAAAGCAGCCCAATATGCTTTTGATCTATTTTGCCGGCCACATACACGTGTGCAATATAAGCCTTCGGGCTATTTAAAAAAGGCAGAGGTATTAAATATGAAGTTTAAAAGCCTGAAGACAACGGGTTATCGCTATAACCGTGGCGGCAGTAAAAAGATATGCATCGCGCATGGCTTTCGGTCTTCCGCAGTCAACTTTCAGCATTTTGCAAAACACTTTGCTGATAAGGGTTACGAAGTAGTGGCTTTTGATGCACCTGCACATGGCATGAGCCAAGGTCATAAACTCAATGCCGTTATGTATAAACAGTTTATTGAAGAAGTCAACAAACGGTTTGGCCCTTTTGATGGATATCTGTGTCATTCTTTCGGCGGACTGGCCGTATGCCTGGCAGTGGCCGAAATGCCCCATAACGAATTGATAAATATTGCACTGGTAGCCCCGGCTTCTGATACATTGTCTCTATGCAATATGTTTTTTTCTCAAATGAAAATGACTGACAAAAAATTACAACAATATTTCATAAATGAGATAGAAACACTTGGCAAAAAACCCATTAATTGGTTTTCTGTAAAACGCTGTATGGAAACTTTAAAAAGTAAGGTGCTTTGGATACATGATGAAGGCGACAGAGTAACACCCGTAAATGATGCGAAGCTGATACAGGAACTGAAGTATCCGAATATAGAATTTTTTTATACAAAAGAACTGGGCCATAGAAAAATTTACAGGGATGAACAAGTGATCAGCAAGCTGGTAGAGTTTTTATAAATCCTTGTAATTACAATGTATGAACAAGTTTGCAATAACTTTACACTAACAAAAGCGGGGAGGGAGTTTGAATTCCCTGCCCCGTAAGACCATAGGTAATGGATGGTGTTCCTGGTAGGATAGCGGTAATGATGTTCGTGATATTTTACCGTATCACTTTAATTGTTGATTGCGATACAAAGATGTAGCATCCTGCTGGCCGTTGCAACGTGAAAACCACCTGTTTTTATACGGGAAAATTCCCGTAAGATATGAAACAACGATTTTGCATATTGCACCCAATAACAACAAAGCAACTATAAATTATGAGTGATCATTTTAAAATTGAATTCTGTTTCAGAAGAAAGGATATTGAAGGATTGCTTTCTGCACATCCTGATGCAAAAAGCATCATCATACGCCAGGAAATAAAACCTAGAAAGAATCCTGACGGAAAAGGATATATTAATGTTACAACCATTACGGCACATGCTCAAGGTGCAATGACGAGAAGTTTAGAACAACATGTAATTAAAGGTTGCCCCAGCCCGCCCGGCTGCGACGAGGAAGATGATATTTAAAGTTCAAAAAAGGAATGAAGTGATCATTACGGAAACGATAGTTACTCTTGCTCTTTCGAAGATTTTAACGAGGCTTGATATCATAGGCCCTGCGTTGGTCGTATTTGCCTATGTGGCCTCTTCAAGAAAAAAAACGCCTGTGCTTAACATGGTGATGGTATTTTGCCTTGTGCACTTTATATGTAATGCTTATGCAACTTATATTGATATAATCGATGGGCAAAACTATTGGGTATATAAACTAAATACCATTGCCACGCTTCTTATTGTGATGATGCTGTTCAGTCATTACCTGCTGAGTTTTGATAAACAGAAAAAATGGTTGCTGGCAATTTCATTTTTACTCATCATTTTACTACCAGCCTTTTCAGGAGAAGGCATTACTTCTTATAACAGTTATAGTTCAGCATTAAGCAGCATCATGGTTGTAGCGCTTTGCCTCTATTATTTTTACATCAAACTTTTACAATCCTCACCTGAAGAAAGTGTGCCGTCTACAGCTATATTCTGGTGCGTAATTGGGTTGTTCGTGTATTATGCGGGTTCCTTCTTTGTTTTTATTTCCTATAAATATTTGATAGAAACTGACAGCGGCTCAGTAGCAGCATTATGGAAATTTCATAACTTGTTGCTCTTTATCGCTTGTATAAGCATTAGCTACGGCATTGTATGCAGGGACTATCAAACAATATCATCATAGTATTAGGCGCTTCAATATTCTTGTTATTGATGACTCTTTTTATCGTTTTTTTACTTATGGCTTATAAAAAAAGAGATCGGAGCCATGTCCTTGAAAAAAGAAGGCTGGAAGAAGAGTTTAAAAATCAACTCTTACAGTCTCAGATTGAGGTGCAGGAACAAACCTTTCAGCAAATAGGCAGAGAACTGCACGACAATGTGGGGCAGCTTTTAAGTACGTCCAGGATGCTGATTGGCCTGGCTGAAAGAAGCATTGAACAGCCGCCTGATACACTTTTAACCGCTAATGCCACAATCGGCGAAGCCATTTCAGAAATTCGTTCGCTGTCAAAATCGCTTGATAAGGATTGGTTGGAACAGTTTGATTTTATTCAGAATTTAAAAACGGAGATTAGCAGGATCAATGCCGGAAAGGAAATTAATGCGGTACTTAAAAGTGAAGAAATGCTGAACCTGCCTTCTGCGCAAAGAATCATCCTATTTAGGATTGTTCAGGAAGCGATTCAAAATGCGGTAAAGCACGGCAGGTGCCAGAACATAAGCATCAGCATTCAAAAAGAAGAACAATTCATTCGTATCAGTATTGAAGACGACGGCAGCGGCTTTGATATTGATAAAGTGAGGAAGGGCATGGGCCTTTCAAACATTCAGAGGCGAGCAGCCATTTTAAA
>JAFAFV010000139.1 GCA_023423285.1 Bacteroidota bacterium | reverse complement strand
CCATCTGTGTAGCGAAGATTTAAAACCAGCTGAAATGTTTCAGGATCGGCATTTTGAATATTGTAAGTATAAACATACTTGGTTGAAAGCTGGTTGCGGTTTACCTGTTCTGCGAAAATTCCTGATCCGCTCTTTCTTACGGTAAGGTGTGAAACGTCATCTAACCCGGTAAAGGTTATATTAATTTCTACTTTACCATTAACGTCGGACTCAACCATTGTTGTTGCCGTAGTAAAAGTGTTATGTACAGTCTTTTTAGCAACATCATCACCTTTACTACATGACGCTATAACCAAAGCGGTTGCAAAAAATGCCGCTACCCAATGTATAGAAGAAAGTCGCTTCAGGAACATAATTTAAATGTTTACTAATAACCTGCGTTCTGGGTATAATTTCCTTTTGCCCAGTTCATTTGGTTTTGCGGAATTGGCAAAAACTCGTGTTTGCCTGCGGTAAAACGGGCAGGTGCATAATAGGCTCTTCTTCCTTTTTCCACGTTTATATATGCGTTCATTGTTGGCTCAAGTATACCCCAGCGCATCAGGTCAAAAAATCTGCGCCCTTCACCCGCCATTTCTAACCGGGTTTCCCATTGAAGTGCTTTCCATGCAAATTCTTTTGTCCAGGTGCAATTTTCGCCGGGCTTATACGGTTCAATTTTATAATTCATTACCGGGCTTCCGTCTGACATTTTGAGCAGCGCGATGCTGTTAGCAGCTCTGTTTCTTATTTTATTGATCGGCACCAATGCATCATTAACCCGGTCCAGTTGAATTAGGATTTCTGCCTGCCATAGCAGCACTTCATCATAGCGAATGACGCGCTGATTCATGGAATTAAATTGCCAGCCATCATAAAGCAGGCAGCCGCAATCAGGCCTCACCAGTTCCTTTTGAGATTTCAGATAGCCGTAATCGGCGCCATTTCTTATAGCATCTCTTGAAAATAATAAATTAGGATTGTATTTATAAGGCTGGCCGGGCGCTACAATCGTGTGGCTGAATCTTGGGTCCCAAGTGTAACTGCCAAAGAAGGCAGATGCATTGTCTACATTATAAGCGTCGTTATTATAAGTATCAAATAAAGGAAGTCCATTAGCGCCGGTTTTAAAAGCATTGGCGGTAGAATAGCTGATATGATGGAATCCACAGCAAATAAATCCTGCCCAGTTCCAGGGATGGAATAATCCTTCATTGCGATTGATTCTACCCCCCGCATCACTACCATCGTTAAGAGAAAACTGAAATTCCCAAATTGATTCTTTTGTTAAGTTGTCGAACTGAGGTTGAAAATTATTAGCAAAATCTGCTTCCAGTCCAACCTTACTCCCTTCCTGTGCAGTTAGTTTGGTAATATAGGTAAGTGCTTCTTCAAGCCTTGCTTTATTGATGTTTACCACCTGGTTTCTATCATCCTGTTCGTAAGCCATAAAAAGTAATGATTTTGCAACCATCGCTGTTGCGGCATTTTTATCAACGCGTCCTTTATCAGGCTGCGTCATGGGCAAAAGCTCTTCAGCTTTTTTAAAATCGTCTACAATATGCTGCCACAGGTACAGATCATTGGGCTCATTCAAATCCCTGTTAGGAATGGCTTCAAACTCAGCCGTACTGCCAATTACATTCTCATCAATATACGGCACGTATTTAAACAACTGCTTCAAAGTTAAAAGTACATATGAGCGAATAAATATGGCTTCCCCAATTCTGGAGTTTCGGGTGGGCATTTGTTCCGGTGTAAATTTTTCGGCCGCCCTTATTGCTGTATTACAACGCCCGATGATCTGATAGCATGCATACCAGGGAAAATCGATCGGCCACCCGTTAGGGTTTAAATTGGTAAATAATTCCATATCATGCCAGCCGCCAAGATCCCATGTTCCGCCACCTCCTTTATACGAGTCATCTGAGCGAATAGAACCAAATAGTTTTGATTGAAAAGGCGGATCTATAGACCCCACATCTGTGAGCCTGGCGTAAGCGGCAGTAAGAAAGCCGTCTACATCTTCAGGTTTGTTCAGTATGTTTTCATCTAAAACCTGCTTTGGGTTAATATCAAGTTTATTATCACATCCGGCACCTGTAATCAGCGCAAAAAGGAAAATTGAGTAGAGTATATTTTTCATTTTCATTGCTAAAATTTTAAAAGGTTACGTTTACACCAAAAGTTACAATAAGGGGAATCAGGTATCCATAATTTGGCATTTCGGGATCGAAACCTGTGAACCTGTTGGAACCCCAGGTTTTTTTAAGTGTGAGCACATTTTGCGCCATGAGGTAAGTGCGAAATTTTTGAATGCCTAACCTGTCAGAAATACTTGTTGGGAAGGTGTATCCTAAGTCTATATTCCGCAATTTCAGGTAAGAACCACTTTCAACAAAATAACTTGACGTTCTTTGCTCTGCGTTGGAGGTTACATTAGAAGCAGCGGGTATGTTTGAAGCCGTATTGTCAAAGTACCACGCATCATAAAGCCTTGTGGGGTGGTTCTTTCCGGAAGGAAGCGTGATGCCCCAAAAATCAGATTCGTATTTCCACTGGTGGTAAACATCATTTCCGAATACGCCCTGAAGATTAAAATTCAAATCAAAATTGTAATAATTAAAATTAAATGCCAGCCCGCCGTAAAATTTAGGATCCAATATTGCAATGTAAGCCCGGTCACTAATTTCATTGATGGCACTATCACCATTTACATCTCTATACCTGAGACGGCCAATCGCGGCGCCTGACTGGGTAACGTGATTATCTACCTCTTCCTGCGTTCTGAAAATACCGTCTGCCACCAACCCGTAAATAACATTAGGCGTACCACCAATCACATTATCATCCAAACCATTGCCGGGGTACTTATTAATAACATTCTTAGGAATGTCAATAATCTTTGCTCTAAAGGAGCCGCCGTTTGCAGAAATGGAATATTGGAATTTATTAGCCGGATCATTTCTGTAAGTAAGTTCAAATTCGAATCCATTGTTTTTCATACTGGCGCCATTTATCCATGGCTCTCCCCCTTCACCCATTGCAGCAATGTAAGGGGTTTGTACAAGAATATCTGTAGTCTTTTTAAAATAAACATCAAATGCGCCGCTTAATCGTCTGTTAAATATTGAATAGTCAAGGCCCAAATTAACCTGAGAAGTTGTTTCCCATTTCAGGTTTGGATTGCCCAGCCATGTTCTGTAATAACCTGAGTACAACGGGCCGGTTTCATTACCCGCAATAGGATAAGCTGTGGATGAATAAACCGGTGAAAAAGGCGTGGTGGTATAGCCGCGTGGCAAGCCCTGAACACTTCCGTTTTCGCCCCAACTGGATCTTAATTTCAGGTCTGAAATAAAGTCAACACTATTCATAAAAGCTTCTTCGCTTATACGCCATCCGGCAGAAACTGCGGGAAAAATTCCGTAACGGTTGGCTTCACCGAACAGTGATGATCCATCACGCCGCACGGTAGCCGATAGTAAATACTTATTATCATAAGTATAATTAGCTTTTGCAAACAGTGAGAAGTAAGCGTATTCATCGGCAGAGCTTCCCATACTCCATTTCTCTCCTGTTGCCACACCTATACCTGCAAAATCCCTGTCTTCTAAATAAACTCCTTCTCTTCGTGCTGCAAAACCTTCAAAAAGATTATGGGTGTATTCAGATCCAACAACGGCATTTATGTCGCTCTTTCCTGTGGCCAACCGATAAGAGAGCGTATTGGTCCATACGTATCCTATGCGGTGTCCCTGGTCATTTCCAACAAAATTTTCACCATCGCTTGACCGACCACCGGTCTCGCTCCATTCTTTATCTATCCTTCTTGCGTAAGCATTTGTGTAGTCTACACCAAACTGTGTACGGGCAGAAAGTCCTTTCCAGATGTTCAGATCAGCAAAACCACTGGCAATGGTTTTAACAAAGTGATTGTAGTTATCCTGCTCATTGGTTAGTACGCGTACGGGATTATTGAAATCGTCAAAACCTGCGGCACCAGCCCAGTTCCCATCAACATCGTATACGGGTACAGTTGGAGGCATAATCATGGCCGGATACTGCTGGCTTCTGTCGCGTAATCTTAAATAATTGATGCTAAGGTTTTGCCCAATTTTCAGCCGGTTCTTAAGCATGCTGTATTCATTATTAGCACGCAGTGAATACTTCTGGAAAGAGGTATGTATCTGTGTTCCGTTTGCCTCATAATAACCTACAGAGAAAAAACTCTTTGACCTGTCTGTTCCACTGGAGATGGAGATCTGATGGTTTGTTCGCATACCATTTTGTAAAATCTGATCCAGCCAATTGGTATTAGAAGTTGGGATCTTATTGTCATTATCCAAATAGTCAGTAAGAGATATATCGTCTAACACAGCAAGCCCGCTTGGGTTTCGATGCCAGACAAAATTGTAAGCATGGCGGGGCAAGGCAGGTTCCAGCGCTGTTCCATATACTTTTTCATCATAGGCAGCAGCCCTGAAAGCCATGATACCATAGCCTCTTGCATCCATAATTTCTGGCTTGGATACAACTTTTTCCATTGAAGCGCTGCCATCATAGTTAATAG
>JAFAFV010000138.1 GCA_023423285.1 Bacteroidota bacterium | reverse complement strand
GTCATTACCACATTCTGTTTTCGCCAATGCTTTTACTTCATCCAATGTAAGGAACTCACGCACTGGCTCTCCTTGTGGCAAACCTTCAACCGTTTCAGCAGGATTACGGTTTATGATACCGTCCTTTACTGCTTGCTTTAGTGCCGCCTTAAACTTATTGAAATAGCTGTTCTTAGTATTTGTGGAAAGCTTTGCGCCTGTCTTAGTTACAGCCTTCTTCACCAAGTATTCTTTGAAGCCTTCTACAAATTGCTTGTTTATTTGGTTGAACTGAATATCCCGTGGGCAAAACTTTTTTAGGTGCTTGATAGCACTATCCCAATTGCCATAATTGCCCATACTATCCTTGCGCTTTTCGGCAAGCATTTCCATATAAGAAATGAAGTAGCTTTTCAACTTCTCTTTATCGTGTAGGTCGTATGTGTTGGATTCAATTTCCAAATGCCTTTTGCTCCGTATAGTTTCAGCTAAAGCAAGGATTTTTTTGTTTTCATCCTTTTGGAATTTTGTAAGTGTTCCCTTCTCTGGGTCAGGTGTTAGGTAAAGATTTAGGTATTCATACTGTCTTTTACCATTGCTGTAATATTCTAAATAAAGACTGATTTTTTCACCCTTTTGGCGTTGGCGCAATGTTACTTTCATTTTCTTTCAGTTATAAAAGTTCCTAAAAATCCCAAACAGAATATCAGGCAACAAATTAATTGCTGGGCAACAAAATCTCCACTTGGGCAACAAATAGGCAACAAAGTTAAGTAAAAAAGGGTAATCGGGCAACAAAAAAGAGAAGAAAAAAATAAATAACTCTATGAAAAACAGTTACTTAACAAGGAAAAGAAAGGTATTTACTTTCCGATACAAAACTTCCCAAATATCGTCCCTAAAATATCACGGTCTACTTCTACCTGGCCGGTAATTTCTCCCAGGTAATGCAGCGCGCGGCGAATGTCTATGGAAAGCAGGTCGCCTGGAATATTTTTTTTCATTCCTGTTTCAATCGCGTTAAGACTCTCGAGTATTTTTTGAAGCGCATCGTGATGACGGGCATTAGTTATGATCGTGTTTTCGGTATCCATGGTTTCGCCAATGGCTTTTTCAAAAATCAGGTTTTTTAGTTCTTCGGTGCCGGTGCGGTTTTTGGCAGACAGTACAATCTCAAATTCGCTGTCTGTAACTGCCGCTGCTTCCTTCGCCAGGTCAGCTTTATTGTAAATGGTAATGGTTTTGGCAGCGTATTGTTCCAGCCAGTCAAAGGCATGTTCTTCGGTATCGGTCAGGTCAATCAGGTGTAAAATAATATCGGTCAGCTCTGCATTTTGCCTGCTGCGTTCCATGCCCAGGTTTTCAATCTGGTCAGTGCTGTGCTCACGTATGCCGGCCGTATCAATCAGACGGAACAGTACGCCTTTAATATTAATGGTTTCTTCAATTGTATCGCGCGTGGTGCCGGCTATATCGCTCACAATGGCTCTTTCCTCATTCAGTAAAGCGTTCAGCAGCGTAGATTTTCCGGCGTTGGGTTTGCCAATAATGGCCACGCTCACGCCATTTTTAATGGCATTGCCCAGGCTGAAGGAATCAATCAATGCTGAGATCCTCAATTTTAAATTTTGTATCAGTTGCTGAAATTGAGCCCGGTCGGCAAACTCCACATCCTCGTCAGAAAAATCAAGTTCCAGTTCAATCAAAGCCGCAAAATTGATGAGTTCATCGCGCAGAAGTTTTAAGTCGGTTGAAAACCCACCACGTAATTGCTTTAAAGCTGTTTGCTGGGCGGCTTTACTGTTAGCCGCAATCACATCGGCAACAGCTTCGGCCTGTGCCAGATCCATTTTACCGTTTAAGAAAGCGCGTTGTGTAAATTCGCCGGGTTTTGCAAGCCTTGCGCCCAGTGCAGTGCATGCCGCAATGATTTGCTGCTGAATATATGGTGAACCGTGGCAACTGATCTCCACCACATCTTCACCGGTGTAAGATTTCGGGTTCTTAAAAACAGTAACGAGCACTTCATCTATCACTTCTTGTGCGCCTGGTGCAACTATTTCTCCAAAATGCGCGGTATGGCTTTTTTGTTTGGTTAGATTTTTCCCTTTGAATAACTGATTAGCCATCGTGATGGCTTCAGCACCGCTAAGGCGTATCACGGCAATAGCGCCCACACCCGGCGGTGTGGCCAGCGCCACAATTGTATCCTGCCAGCCTGATAAATGATTCATGCTTCAAAAATAGCTATCCTTTACCGGATTGTCAGCACATGAAATGGTAAGAAAATAGAGTAATAAGAATGTTGCCGCCTTTATGCTTCAGACTGTGCTTTGAGCTTTTGCTCCCATTGCCATGCAGTAAGCATCATATCGTCAATACCGTATTGAATATCCCAGCCTAGGCTGCTCACGGCATAATCGTTATTGGCATAAATGGCTATCACATCGCCTTGGCGGCGTGGTCCAATTTCGTAGTTAAGGTTTACGCCACTTACTTTTTCAAAAGATTGAATAGCCTCCAGCACGGTTACGCCATTGCCGGTGCCCAGGTTAAAAATTTCGTAATTGGTTTTATTTTTTTGCTGCTGCAAAAATTGTATGGCCAGCGTGTGCGCATGGGCAATATCGCTTACGTGAATAAAATCGCGCAGGCAGGAACCGTCTCTTGTATCATAATCGGTACCAAACACGATCATTTTGGGTAGTTTACCAATGGCAGTTTGCGTAATGGCCGGCACCAGGTTTTGCGGCCTGCCAATAGGCAGTTCGCCAATTTCAATAGAAGGGTGTGCACCTACGGGATTGAAATACCTGAGGGACACTACCTGGGTATCAAATACTTTAGCAAAATCGCTTAAAATTTGTTCGCCCATTTGCTTGGTGGCGCCGTAAGGAGATTCTGCCGGTTTGGTAGGCGTGCTTTCTGTTACCGGTATCACATCGGGGTTGCCGTATACCGTGCAGGATGAGGAAAAAACAAAATAAGGTATTTCAAAATCTCTTACGCATTTCAGCACGTTCATCAGCGAGGTAAGGTTGTTTTCAAAATACATCAACGGCCTTTCTACGGATTCGCCCACGGCTTTGTATGCGGCAAAATGTATAATTCCATCAATATCGGTGTTCTCCTGAAAAACGGCATAGGTCTCATCAAAATTGCAAAGATCAACTTTATAGTTCTTTACTTTTTTGCCTGTGATGCGCTCCACGCCGTCAAGTATGGAAGCATCAGACCGGCTGTTATTATCAACCGAAATCACTTCGTAACCATTTTCAATCAAATCTACAATTGTGTGAGAGCCAATGTAGCCGCATCCGCCGGTAACCAATATTTTTGACATCAGGTATGTTGTTTTTAAGGATTACAAAAGTAGTACAATCGGGTTTACTTACCGCATTATACAGTGTTGCTTCTGCTGAAGGCTATGATGCGTACAAATTCCGGAGTGATGCAGGAATAGGGTGTAGGCGCTTACGTCAAAAACTTCACAATATAATAAACGACACCTGCAAAAAGGGCGCTGATGGGAATGGTAAGGATCCACGCCCACACCAGGTTAATGGTAACGCCCCATCTTACAGCAGAAAGCCTTTTAGTAGCGCCCACGCCCATAATGGCGCCGGTAATAGTATGTGTGGTACTAACGGGTATGTGCATGGCCTCGGTAGCAAACAGCGTAAGCGCACCGGCAGTTTCTGCCGCCACACCTTCAAAAGGAGTAACCTTTGTAATTTTGGTGCCCATGGTTTTTACAATTTTCCAGCCGCCGCTCATAGTGCCCAAAGCAATGGCCGTGTAACAAGCCAGTGGTACCCAGTTAACCATGTTATCAAGACTGTAATTGACAGGATCGTAAGCGATCAATGCTGCCATGATGATGCCCATTACTTTTTGCGCATCGTTGCCGCCGTGGCCGATACTAAAGATGGCCGATGATACCAGTTGCAGCTTTTTAAACCACACATTTGATTTATGCGCATTGAGCGAACTGAGAAAGAGCGAGAAGGTGGCCATTACGATCATGATGATGGCGAGCAATATAAACTTAAAGTTGTTGGAGTAAAACAGCACTCTCATAAAGTAGGACTCGTAATGGGAGGACAGTTTTGAGGGATCCGTTTCAAGAAGGTAAAACAAGATTATTAAAACTATAGCAATTACGCTTATAGAGAACAGTTTTACGCCCCAGCCTTTTCTGAACGAATTTACAAACCACACAGAAAACAGAAACGCCACAATCATACCGATTAATGGCGCCAGAAAGATAAATGCTGCAATTTTAAGTACCACGGGCGAGTTGACCGACGAGAGCGTTTGCGAGTGGGCAATGGCTGCGCCGGCAAAACCACCAATAAGCGTGTGTGATGAAGAAGAAGGAATACCGCGCCACCAGGTAAACAGGTTCCAGGCGATGGCTGCAATAAGGCCTGAAAAAATAACATCGAGTGTAATAAACTGTTCTTTTACCGTTTTGGCAATGGTGTTTGCTACACCGTGATCCTGAAAAATAAAATAAGCCACAAAATTAAACATAGCTGCCCAAAGCACTGCTTGAAAAGGGGTAAGCACTTTGGTTGAAACGATTGTGGCTATTGAGTTGGCTGCGTCGTGAAACCCGTTGATAAAATCAAAAATAAGCGCAAGAGCTATTATAATGATGAGGTATGTGAGCATAGGGATGAGTAAATGGGGTAATGTGATAATTTAAATGAGGTAATATGAAAATGTCAATGGCCAATAGTTAATAGTCAATGGTAATGATGCTTACAGATTGCAGATTATCGTTTGCGAAAATCGTACTTCGTAAATAAACCATTAAGCGTATTTAATAATGATGGATTCAATTACATTTCCCGCATCTTCACATTTGTCTGTTACCAGTTCCATTACCTGGTAAATGTCTCTTTTCTTAATCACCTCCTTCGCGTCGGGCTCAGTATTAAAAAGGTTTTCAATGGCCATATCAAACACGTCGTCGGCCTGGTTTTCTATGCTGTTGATCTTTACCAGGGCCTCGGTAATGTTCCTTATTTTTTTCATATCCCTCAGTTCTCTTACGGCCACTCTTACATGGTTGGCCCCCTGTTCAATCAGTTCCGCCATTTTTAACATGCCTATTTCGTTAGGATTGACGCGGTAGAAAACGATTTTTTTTGCGGAAGAATAAATATAATCTGCAATATCATCCAGCGCCGTGGCCAGCGAGTGAATGTCTTCCCGATCAAACGGAGTGATGAAATTACGGCCCAACTCGGTAAATACGCGGTGTGTGAGTTCATCGTTGTCATGCTCCAGGTCAATAATAGTTTGCACCACCGCACTGCGTTTGTCGGCGTCCGGTTCTGTTACCACTTTTTTAAACAAAACGCCCATATTGGCTACGTTGTCTGAAATGCTGTCAAACAGTTCAAAAAAAACGGTGTTGTTTGGTGTAAATATTTTCAGAATTGAGTTGAGTCCCATATTAGATTTTTATGGCGGCAAAATTATTACCTAAAAGATAACTACAGGGTAAAATTACAGGATTTAATGATTCCTTAATATTGAAAATTTTACAACTACGCGGGAAAATGCCTTATGATATTTCACTAAATATCAGGTAATAATACAGAAGCTTGGCACTCGTAATATTGGGGTAACATTCAATTGCCAATTTGGTAACATTGGGCTAACGGTGTGGTAATATTGAAATTTGACTTTTGCAACTAAATTCAGATATGCGAACAAGACTGATTCTTCTTCTTTTAACAACCATATTTACACTGTCTCTGCAGGCTCAGGTTTTGTCGGGGAAGGTTACAAATACTTATAACGAGCCAGTAGTGGGGGCATCGGTTAAGGTTGTTGGGGAAAGTTTTGGTACCACCACAAACGTTGAAGGAAGGTATGTAATCCGATTAGTAGTGGAGGAATCTTTTATAATTGAAGTATCTGCAGTTGGATACGGAACAAAGCGGGTTAGTGATGTAAGCAGAACAAATAACGCAGAAGAGTTGAATATTGTACTTGAAAACGTTGCAACTGTAAATGAAGAAGTTGTTGTAACAACCACTTCGAGGCGGCAGGAAAGTACGGCCTCGCTGCTAACATTTCAAAAAAATAACACGGCAGTTTCAAGCGGGATTGCCGCCGATTTTATCCGAAGAACTCCGGATAAAAATACAGGCGAGGTACTGAAACGCGTAAGCGGCGCATCTGTGCAGGATAATAAATATGTAATTGTACGAGGCCTTAGCGACCGCTATAACCAGGCACTGTTGAACAATGCGTTAATGCCAAGTTCTGAGCCTGATAAAAAAACATTTTCGTTTGATATCATTCCATCCGGCATGATTGATAACATAATTATTAATAAGACAGCCACACCAGACCTGCCAGGAGATTTTGCAGGAGGAGTAATTCAGATAAATACAAAGGATATTCCCACCAGGGATTACATTTCTGTTGGTTTTTCCATAGGGTACAACACTCAATCTACGTTTAAAGACTTTACATCTAATAGAAGAAACTCGCTTGACTGGCTTGGTTTTGATGATGGTTCAAGAAAACTGGCTTCTGATATACCCGCCACTACAAAGTTTAGAAGCATGAGCGATGACGGGAAAATTGAAGCCACAAAAAAATATTTTAAAGATGATGTGTACAGCGAGGAAACCAGAATGGCCATTCCAACTACTTCGCTGAACCTTACTTGGGGAAATGTGGCGAGGTTAAAGAACAATGCCAGCTTTGGTACCATCCTTTCACTGTTTCATCGCCAGTCACAAACGATTTATGATCATGTGGAGAGAGGCAGGTATGAAATGGCTCGCGACTATACTTTTATGGGAACCGAAAAGCAAAACAGGTACAACGTAAATTCCGGCGGCCTGGCCAATCTTACTTATGCTTTTAGAAAGCATAAGATCTCTTTCAAAAATATATTTAACCAGCTTTTTGAGGATAATTATTTCGTTCGCAACGTTGACAATCCCAGTAGCCTTCAGGAAGTATCTACAAGGTCTTCGGTTTTAAATCAGCGTTTTCTTTATAGCGGCCAGTTAGAGGGAGATCATGCGCTGTCGGGTTCGGGCCTTAAATTTCAATGGAACGGAAATTTTGCCTACAACCATAAAGAACAGCCAGATATGCGTACAGCAACTTACACCAGAAGGTCAAATACGAATGGTGCATTTGGACTTAATGATGATGATACCAGGCGATTCTTTTCTGATTTAAAAGACTATACTTTTGGTGGAAATGCATTTGTTTTAGCACCTTTTACTTTAGGCGACAGAAGGCACAATTTTAAAATAGGGGGTGGCCATATTGGTCGTATACGTTATTTCGATGCACGAATGTTCAGGTATGAGAGAGGGTCTGTAAACTCTGACTATACCCTTCCTTATGATAGAATGTTCCTGAATTCTAATATTAATGAGGATGGAGTTTTCCTCGATGAAATCACCCAAAACACAGATAGTTATATTGGCGTTTCCAATCTTTCAAATGGCTATGCTATGCTCGATAATCGCCTGAGTGACAAAATAAGAGTTATTTGGGGGCTACGGGCAGAGTATTTTCAGCAATACCTGAGCACAACTAATTTATCTGGCCAGAAGCAAAGGGTTAGAACGAATACTTTAGACTACCTGCCATCACTCAATTTTACCTATAGTTTTAATCCAAGAAATCAACTCAGGGCTGCTGCATCACGTACTGTAGCCCGACCAGAATTCAGGGAAATAGCCCCCTTCCAGTTTTTTGATTATGAGCAAATGTGGGGATTGGGCGGGAATCCGGATCTTAAGCGGACTTCGATCCTGAATTTTGATCTTAGGTATGAATTTTATCCGAAATCAGGTGAGAACATCTCATTTGCTGTGTTGGCAAAGAACCTTAACGACCCTATTGAGCTAAGAATGGATCCCGGCAGCAATAGCGATAGGTGGGTTTTTGTTTACGCCAATGCTGACAAGGCTTTTATGTACGGTGCCGAACTGGATATCAGAAAAAGCCTGGACTTCATTAGTGGCTATTTAAGCAAACTGGTGTTTACAGGAAACTTTACTTATCTCGATTCAAAAGTAACCCTCACAACACAGCAGGCCTCGGGCAATTTTGTGGATCTGGACAGACCTCTTTACGGACAATCGCCTTATTTGATAAATGCAGGCTTTGAATATTCGAACAATGACTGGAATGCAACACTGCTTTATAACAGAATCGGCCCTCGCGTAAATATTGTTGGCGACCCGGTAGTAGCTGGCTTCTTTGATTTGTATGAAAAACCGCGAAACCTATTAGACATTCAGGTGGCAACAAAAATATTTGAAAAAAGAGGGGAATTGAAGCTCACAGTTTCGGACCTGTTTAACAACCGTTTTGTTTTTTATGATAACCCTACAAGTAAACCAGGGTATGATTATGCCGGAGGAGATCGTATAAATTACTCGTACAGCCCGGGTACAAACATATCCCTCGGGTTTACATATGATTTTGATTTAAAAAGAAAATAGAATTTATTAAACATTAAAACAGTAACTATGATTACAATGAAACATTTGCTAACCCTTTCGCTTGGAGCCATACTTATTTCTATGGCATCATGCGTAAAAGAGGTTTCCAACGACAATGGCGACGGCGGTGGTAAAAACCCTAACGACCCCAATGTTACAAAAGAACTTAAAGGGTCTTACGAAAATGATGTTACCCTTCAAAAAGGCACCTACACCCTTACCGGGTATGTGTATTTTCAAAACGGGGCTACACTTAAAATTCCTGCCGGCACAATCATTAAAAGCAGTACTACGCAGAAAGGCGCTTTAATTATTGAAATGGGTGCCAAAATAGATGCAGTGGGAACAGCTTCTGAGCCGATCGTGTTCACCTCTGGCAAGCCTGCCGGACAACGTGTGAGAGGTGATTGGGGAGGTATTATTCTTTTAGGAAGAGCGCCTTTCAACCGTTCATTGTCTCCAAGACCTTTAATTGAAGGTGGTGTAGACCGCAGGTATGGTGGAGACGATCCCAATGACAACTCAGGAAAGCTGCAATATGTACGTATTGAATATGCAGGAATTGCAGCCGAGCCAAACTCAGAAATTAACGCATTGACATTGGGCGCTGTTGGTGCGGGTACTACAATTGACCACATACAAACTTCATTCGCAAATGATGATGCGTTTGAGTTTTTTGGTGGAAATGTAAACGCGAAATATCTTGTAGCTTATTCAAGCTCAGACGACGATCTGGATTTTGATTTTGGATATACTGGTAAAATCCAGTATGCAGTAATTCAGCGTAACCCTGCCATTTATGATTCTGATGCCGGAAACGGTGTTGAAGCTGACAATGATGGTTCAGGAACAACTGCCACGCCATATACACAACCGGTATTGTCTAATATTACATGGATTGGTACTAATGTAGCTGCTGTAGCTCCTGATTTGACAAACTTTGGCAACAGATGGAGAAGAGCGGTTCGTTTCGGAGTACACAACTCAGTAATGTTAGGTTGGCCTCAGGGAGGATTTTCAATGGAGAGTGCAGCAACTGTACAAGCGTATAAAGATGGCATTTCCTTATATAAAAATAATCTGGTACACGCGTTAAACAATCCGTATCGCGTTGATGCTGCGGGTGCAGGTGTGATGACTTTAACTGAAATTACCACAAAGGCAACTGCTGATGGAAACGTAGTTTATCCAGATGCAGCAACAATTGCTCTTAACGATCCGTTCAACCTGGACGCTCCTAATTACTTGCCCAAGGCTGGTTCGCCTGCTCTAGCTGGAGCTGTGTTTACTGGTTTAGATGCCTGGTTTACCAATACAACCTTTAGAGGTGCTTTCGGAACCGAAAACTGGATGGCAGGGTGGACTAGCTTTACGCCTAACACTAATGCCTATTAATGGGTACAAATGTTTTATAATTCGAAGTCGCATATAGCGGCTTCGTTTTTATTTTTTTTCCTTTATGAAAACTATATTATTCAGTATTCTTTTTGTATTTGGTATCACAGCCTGTAATAATTCAGAAAACAATAACAGCATTTCTCAGGTAAGCGATAGCGCCATTTTCAAAAATGAAGTATTAATGACGGGATTGGGTTTAATTCCCGAAATTGATGGGTTCGATAGTTTACAGATTTTGTATTACGATAATCCTGATGGCGACCCTAAAAGATATACGAGGTACTTTAGCTACATAAGCTCAAAAGACACAGCAATGGTTAAATCCATCCTCTTCAATCTTAATCAATCGTTTGAGGAATATATGGAAGTGAAAGAATGCCGCTCGGAAGGTAAGATTTACCTTTACAAAAACAATGATCCAGTAAAAACACTGTACTTTTCAACACGCTGCAATACCTGTTGCCATCTGTACTATATAAAGAACGGAATGTTTTATTATATGGAGATTAATCCACACCTTTCCGAACTGTTACATGTTTACAAAGCATCTGCAATAAAACCTGAAAAAAGCACTTCAGATATTTAAAGCGTACCTAATTTACAGGCTTATAGACATACACTACCTCGTATTTTTCATATCTTAGTTCTGGTAGCAACTCACCTATATTAAGGTCCTGCTTTTGAGGCGTGGGTTCGCAAACAGAATATTTTTTACCGTTGTACACAATGGCGTTCCCAATGGGCTTATCAAACTCAATCGCAACTGTTACATGTTGCGGATAGACCATAACAATCATGGGCAGGTTATAAATTTCTTTTACAAGGTAATAGAACAAAAACACCCTGTCTTCACAATCGCTGCTTTCGTATAGTAGCGTTTGCTCGGGGGTTAACCTTTTTTCGTTTCCAAATTGTTTGGAATCAGGTTCAAATACAAATGCATAACGTGTAAAACGCATCAGGTAATCCACGCCGTTTTTGGTTTTCATGCCTTTCACCTGCTTCTTTAATAAAGGGATCAGGGAAGCGTAGGTATCATTGCTCAATGGCATATTAAAGTAATCTTCATAATCTACAGTAGGATAGTTGGCAAAAATGGTCTTTACCTGCGGGTTCACCTTTATCTGAAAGTGGTATTCATTGTTGTTCATTGAGAACTGTAGTTCTTTTTTCACATAATCTGCTGCGTCAAAATCTGGCAGCTTATGAATTTTGTACGAAAAGGTTTGTTTAGCCGGTGGGATGGCAACATTTACTTCCTGAAACCTTTGTTTTTCAAAATTAATATTACTGCCATAATCGTGGTAATTGAGGCAAACGTAAGGTTTGCCGTTCTTCACCCGGTAAGGGATGTTGTACACATT
>JAFAFV010000109.1 GCA_023423285.1 Bacteroidota bacterium | reverse complement strand
GTATTGCGGTGTGTAATAAACACCACCTGCTTTTCTTACTTCTGGCTTTTCTTCAATTACGGCTCTGCCGCTTTTGGAAAGTGAAATGGTCTTGCCTAAAAACTGCTCGTACGCACTTCCTAAAATTTCAACAGAAATAACCGAAAACTCGTAGGGGCTGACAGGATAATACAAGTCACCAATAATGCTTTTGATGATTTTGTTATCAATCTCTATGCTGCCGCTTACCTTGTCTTTGCTGAAATCGAAAAGTCCTGAATTATATTTTTGGTCGGCAGTATGAAACTGCTTTAAAAGATTTTCGTAATAGTTGCCGCTTTTAATGGTGTCCTGCAGGTTTCCATACTGTTCTACGCCTCTGTCTTCGGCAATTCTTAAAAAGATTAATCGGTCAATAATGTGCTGAACAACAAAGTTCAATTCATCTTCATCAATGTTGTTTCGTAAGGCAATGTTGTTGGCAAGGTAGGTTCTCCATGTGTCAAGAGAAGTCAAAAACTCATGGTCAACAGTGCTTGTTCCTTTCTTCTGTTTGTCGCTTTGAACATACTTGTCAAAACTGCCTTTGAGCACTTTTTCTTTGCTGAAAGTGTCCCAAATAAAATCAAACTCGTTTAAGTACTGCTGATAAGTTAAATATTTAATTCTACCATGACTCGCTTTGTCGGTAAGGGTTGGTTTTTTGGTACAGTCGTAAATAGCAAATTCTTCAAAGTCGGTAATGATGCTGATGGGAAGTTTTGCACTCCAACCATAACGGCGAACCTGATAAGCTGGTGTTATTTCGGTTTTGATTAAAACACTGGGCTTTTTAGCTTCTACAAAAAAGAGCCGTTTGCCTCCACCCAACCGGAAAGAGTAATCAGGTGCTTTGGTGGCTTTGCCAATTTTTATTTTGTCTTCGTGAATCACTTCACGATAGCTCTCTGCATAACCTTGTTCATTGTCAATATCCCAACCTAATGTTTTAAAGAATGGATCAATAAAGTCACGCCGTGTCAGCGTTTCGTTGTAGTCTGAATGTTGGTAAAACTCCTTTTGCTCGTCGAACCGCTCAACTAAGGTTGCGATTTTCTTGTAAGCTTCGTCTTTTGAAATCATTTTTTGGCTGTCTCGTTTGAAGTAAGCGTCCATTTAGCGACACCTATCGGCTAATATATATTTTCCTGCTAAGGTGGCAAACGGTGTGGGGAAAACTTAACACCAGAATTTTCCGCAATAGAGTTTTTCAGCTAACGTTATACCCTTTTTAAAAGAAAGCGATTAAACTTTATATCATCCCTTTCTTGCCATCACGCTTTCAGCCGCCTTTACAATATCGCTTACATCCATTCCGTATTTTTTCAGCAGTTCATTGGGTGTTCCGCTTTCGCCAAAAGTGTCTTTGGTACCCACAAATTCAATCGGGATGGGGAAATTTTTAGCAGCCACGTGCGCCACGGCTTCGCCCATGCCGCCATAAATATTATGCTCTTCTGCAGTTACGGCACATTTGGTTTTTTTAATCGAGTTCAGGATAGCTTCTTCGTCAAGCGGTTTAATGGTGTGCAGGTTAATCACTTCCACGCTAATGCCTTTGGCTTCCAGTTCAGCGCCGGCTTGTATGGCATTCCATACCAGGTGGCCGCAGGCAAAAATGCTTACATCAGTGCCTTCAGAAAATTGCTGCGCTTTTCCTATTACAAAATCTTCTTCTTTAGTAAATATGGGCCAGGCCGGGCGTCCAAATCTTAGGTACACAGGGCCTTCAAACTCTGCAATAGCCTTGGTAGCTGCTTTGGTTTGAGTATAATCACAGGGAACAATTACTGTCATGCCCGGCAGCATTTTCATCATGCCAATGTCTTCCAGTATTTGGTGGGTGGCGCCGTCTTCACCCAGGGTTACACCCGCGTGCGAAGCACAAATTTTTACATTTTTGCCACTGTAAGCTACAGACTGGCGGATTTGATCATACACCCGTCCGGTGCTAAAGTTAGCAAAAGTGGTTGTAAAAGGAATTTTTCCTCCAATGGTAAGCCCGGCAGCAATGCCGATCATATTAGCCTCGCCAATACCGCACTGAATAAATCTTTCAGGAAACTCCTTCACAAACTGATTCAGTTTCATAGACCCCAGCAAATCTGCTGTTAATGCAACTATATTTTCATTGCCGCGGGCAGCTTCTGCAATGCCATCTCCAAAACCGCTGCGCGTGTCTTTTGTACCTGATGATTGAATGTCCTTAAGTGCCATTTTTTTATTTTGTACGCAAATGTAACAGTTAAATGGCGGCCAAAGAAAGTATCGGGTATGTTTTTCTCCTAAATCGTTTGCGTAGTGCTGCTTATGCCTTCAGAAGCCTCTTTTAAGCTTAGCTTTTTGCCTGATTTTTTATAGCCGGTTTGTAAATGTTAAGAAAATCTTTAACCTTCTTAATGGCTGCCGAAACTGCTGTTTTTACTTTGTTAATCTGAATATTTTCCGCCACCTTTGCGAACACATTCTTTTACACAAATTATAAGCAATTTATATAAATGGGACTGTTCAATTGGTTTACACAAGAAATAGCAATGGACCTGGGTACGGCCAATACCCTTATCATACATAATGATGAAGTAGCTGTAAATGAACCGAGTATCGTTGCCCTAAACAGAAACAATCCTAAAGAAGTGTTGGCCGTGGGTAAGCGCGCCTTAATGATGCACGAGAAAACCCATGAGAGTATCCGTACCGTTCGCCCACTTAAAGACGGCGTGATTGCTGATTTCAATGCTGCAGAATTGATGATCCGTGAGCTCATCAAACTCGTATATCCTAAAAAGCCATTGTTCCCCCCAAGCTGGCGTATGATGATCTGCATTCCTTCCTCCATTACAGAAGTGGAAAAAAGAGC
Source organism: Bacteroidota bacterium (assembly GCA_023423285.1). Classification (GTDB taxonomy): domain Bacteria; phylum Bacteroidota; class Bacteroidia; order Chitinophagales; family Chitinophagaceae; genus Niabella. Next base: position 4,309 of record JAFAFV010000109.1, on the reverse strand, counting down.
GGTAAGAGACAGTGCGGAGCAGGCAGGTGCTAAAGAAGTTTATTTAATTCACGAGCCAATGGCCGCGGCGCTGGGCATTGGTATAGATGTGGAAGAGCCCGTTGGCAACATGATCATTGATATTGGCGGCGGTACTACCGGTATTACCGTAATTGCGCTGGCGGGTATTGTTTGCGATCAAAGCATCAGGGTAGCCGGAGACGAATTTACCGCAGATATTATGGAAGCGCTAAGGCGTTACCACAGCCTTTTGATTGGTGAGCGCACGGCCGAGCAAATTAAAATCCAGATCGGCTCTGCAATGAAAGAGCTGGACAACCCTCCGGATGATATTCCTGTAAACGGTCGCGACCTTGTTACAGGTATTCCCAAGCAAATTATGGTAAGCTACCAGGAAGTGGCAGAAGCGCTGGATAAAAGTGTTTTTAAAATTGAAGAAGCTATACTAAAAGCGCTGGAACAAACCCCGCCTGAACTGGCAAGCGATATTTACCGCCGCGGCTTATACCTTACAGGTGGTGGTGCCCTGCTGCGCGGTCTTGATAAAAGGATCAGCCAGAAGATTAAACTGCCGGTACATATTGCAGACGACCCTTTAAAAAGTGTGGTGCGCGGCACAGGCATCGCGCTGAAGAATTATGACAGGTATCCTTTTGTAATGAGATAAAAGCGCTGCGCGCATGTTTTTGGTTGAAAGGTTGAAATATTAAAGCACTGGCCTTGTCAACCTGTTAACTTATCAACTTTAACACATAAATTAGTTGCGCAACATATTCTTATTCATCCGCAGGTTTTTCGTATTTATTGCATTCATCATCCTGCAAATCATTTCATTGTATTTCCTGTTTTCTTACAACAGGTACCATCGCGCGCAGGGCCTTAATTTGGCAGGGAGCATCACCAGCTATTTCAACAGTAAATACAATGCATTTGAAGATTTCTTTGCGATGAAGGAAGAAAACAGGCGCATTCATGCCATGAACGACTCGCTGATGAACCTGCTGAATCAAAACTTTGCCGTAGCAGATACGACTGCCTTTATAAAATCCGACAGCCTCAGATTTGACACCACCGGTAAAGCCCGCCAGTTTGTTTGGCGCACTGCGCAGGTACTTTACAGCACGGTAAACAGCGATAAAAATTATTTGCAGATCAACAAAGGCAGCTCATCAGGTATTAAAGAAGACATGGGTGTGCTAAGCTCTAACGGCGGGCTGGTAGGTAAAGTGGTGAACGTAGGCCCCAACTTTAGTCAGGTGATGACGCTGCTGCATGTGGTCAACAAACTAAGTGTTCAATTAAAGAGAACCGGTTCCACAGGCATGCTTTCCTGGGATGGCAAAAGCACAAAGGAATTGATACTAAATGGCATTCCTAAAACAGATTCGATCAGGCGTGGCGATACCGTGCTCACGGGCAACTACTCATTAAGCTACCCAGCCGGGCAAATGGTGGGCACCGTGGTAAGAGCATTGAAAGATGACGCGACTAATTTTTTAATTCTTAAAATAAGACCAGCGGCCAACTTTGGCAGCCTGCAGCATGTGTTTGTAGTAGAAAACATGAAGTACAGCGAGCAAAAAGCGCTTGACGAAGAAACGCGCCGCATGATAGAACGGTTAGCACAAAAATAATGAGCGATTTAGTAAAAAATATTTTACGTTTTATCTTGTTTGTTTTCATACAGGTGTATGTGCTGGATGTAATGCCACACCTGCACCAGTTAGTTACACCTTATATTTATTTTCTGTTTATTTTATGGTTTCCGTTTTATATGAACCGTATGGCCATTTTAGCGCTCGGCTTTTTGTTGGGTCTGTCGGTAGACTATTTTTCCATGACGCCCGGCCTGCATGCCGCGGCCTGTACGCTGATCGCTTACCTGAGGCCATTCATTATTAATATGTTCGCGTCAAAAGATACTGCGGAATTTAGTTATAAAGAGCCTTCGCCAAAAGCGCTGGGTATTAGAGCTTATGCATTATATGCTTTGATATTAACGCTAATACACAATAGCTACCTGTTGTTTTTAGAGTGGCTGTCGTTTGGCTCTTTCATTCATTTTTTAATGAAACTGATCACTACAACGGCCATTAGCATGTTAATGATATTGATCGCAGAACTGATCTTTCCCAGGCAACTAAAATACCGCACAAACGTTGCATGATCAGCATTGCTAAAGCATTTGTAAAAATTAGCAGGTTTTTAAATTGTAAATTCTTAAATTATCACCTGTGTAATTGTACATTTGCGCGCATCAGGTTTCCCAATCAATTTTTATAGGATCGTATTCTATGTCGGTGTTTAATCAGTCAAGAAGTTATATTGTACGCATTATCTTTTTAGCCGTATTTGTGGTGATTGTATTGCAACTAATAAACCTGCAGATATTTGGCAGTAAATACCACCAACTGGCTTATGATAATGCGGTTTACGAAAAAATTGTGTATCCCGAACGGGGCATTATTTATGACCGTAACAACAAGCCTGTTCTTAACAATACCATCATGTTCGATCTGATGGTTACGCCCAACGAAGTAAAAAATATTGATACCCTTGCGTTTTGCAGACTGATGCAAATTGATACCGCAGCATTCAGGCAAAAAATAGTAGATGCCATTTTAAAAAACTCACGCGTAAGGCCTTCTGTTTTTTTAGGATTGCTTTCGCCCGAAATGCAGGCCAGGTTTGAAGAAAACAGTTGGCGGTTTCCAGGCTTTGCCCTGGTTGAAAGGCCGGTTCGCATTTACCCGTACAATGTTGGCGCCCATATACTTGGTTACATCAGCGAGGTAAGCCCGCGCGATATTGAACGCTCGGGCGGTTTTTACCACATGGGTGATTATATTGGAAAAAATGGGATGGAGTACAATTACGAAAAAGTATTGATGGGCCAGCGAGGGGTGCAATACATGATCAAAGACAATAAGAACCGAATTGTAGGCCCTTATGAAAATGGCGACTTTGATACTACAGCCATCGCAGGCCGCGGCCTCAAAACGCATTTAGACGTAGAATTGCAGGTGCTGGCTGAAAAACTAATGGCCAATAAAGTTGGCGCCGTGGTAGCAATTGATCCTAAAACAGGTGGCATTCTTGCTATGGCATCAGGCCCCACTTTTAATCCCAACGATCTTTCGGGAGCAGAAAAAAATACTAACTACAGCCGCATGGCTTTAGACGTAAGAGCGCCGCTGCTGAACCGCGCTATTAAAGGTGTGTACGAGCCGGGTTCTACTTTTAAACCCATTGGCGGCCTTGTTGCTCTTGATGAAGGAGTGATTACGCCGGCATTTGGATTGGGCTGTGGCGGCAGGTATTATGGCTGCGGCTTTGGTAAGCCTGCCTGTACCCACGCGGGCGGTGGGCACGCGGCTAATTTAAGACTGGCAATTGCCAATTCATGCAACTCTTACTTCGCACATATTTACAGACTTACAGTTGATAACCCCAGTAAGGGAGGTGTGAGAAAAGGATTTGAAGCATGGGCTGATTACATGCACAAGTTTGGATTTGGAGTTAAACTGGGGGTTGATCTTCCCAGCGAAGACAAAGGCAACATTCCTACTATTGAAGATTATGATAAAGAAAATAACGGCAGGTGGACGTCGTGCACCAACCTTACGCTAGGCATCGGGCAGGATAAAATGCTTACCACGCCGATGCAACTGGCCAATGCCATGTGCATCATTGCCAATAAAGGCTATTATTATATCCCGCATTTTGTAGATAGCATTGAAGATGAAAGGCCCGAAGACGCACCGCTGCTTGCAAAATACCGTGAAAAGCATGAAGTGCTGACCCATATTTCTGACACGGCTTATAATGCCGTGATTAATGGCATGCAGGATGTGGTAACACACGGCACGGCAAGAGTGGCCCGCATTGAGGGCATCAATGTGTGCGCAAAAACCGGGACGGCTGAAAACTACATCAAACTGCCCGGCAGGCCCCGCGAAAAACTGAAAGACCATTCGGTATTTGTATGTTTTGCGCCAAAGGAAAATCCTAAGATTGCCGTGGCTGTTATCGTGGCCAATGGCGGTTACGGGGCTACTTCAGCAGGGCCTATTTCGCGCATGATCATGGAAAAGTATTTATTGGATTCACTCTCTAAGCGCAGCCAGGCCGAAGTAGAGGCTTTTTCAAAAAGAAATTTAATGCCTTCTTATTACCCCAGGCTGCAATATTATACTGACTCCGTTAGGGCGGAAGAATGGGCAGAACGTTTTGGCGACAGTACCAGGCTGAAAAGGTATTTGAGAGGTTACAGAAAGGAGCCGGCAGATTCATCTCGCCTGAGAACAGC
>JAFAFV010000009.1 GCA_023423285.1 Bacteroidota bacterium | reverse complement strand
CAACGCCTGACATTATTAAATAATTGGGAAGCTACTTATTTTACTTTTGATCAGGACAAACTGGTAAGCCTGTTCTCTGGCGCTAAAGAACTGGGCGTAGATATGTTTTTGCTGGATGATGGCTGGTTTGGCAACAAGTACCCGCGCAACGATGACCGCGCGGGTCTGGGCGACTGGCAGGCCAACCGTAAAAAATTGCCCGATGGTGTGCCTTACCTGGTACGTGAGGCGGGTAAGCAGGGTGTTAAATTTGGTATTTGGATAGAACCTGAAATGGTGAATCCCAAAAGTGAGTTGTATGAAAAAAGACTGGATTGGGTGATACGCGAAGAGAAGCGCCCTGAAATTTATTTTAGAAACCAGTTAGTGCTTGATTTGACTAATCCTGAAGTGCAGGACTTTGTATTTGGTGTGGTGGATGGCCTTTTTAAAGAAAACCCTGAACTGGCTTTTATTAAATGGGATTGTAATGCGCCTATTTTTAACGGGCATTCCAAATACTTGGAAAGAAAAAAAATACCTCAGTCACACTTGTATGTAGAATATGCCAAAGGTTTGCAAAATGTATTGAAGCGCGTACGTGCCAAATATCCCAAAGTGCCTATGATGCTGTGCTCGGGCGGAGGTGGACGTACTGATTATGAATTGCTGAAATACTTTACTGAGTTCTGGCCAAGTGATAATACCGATCCGCTTGAACGAGTGTTTATGCAATGGGATTACTCATACTTCTATCCTTCCATTTCAGTATGCAACCACGTAACCGAGTGGGGCGATAAGCCTTTAAAATACCGGGTGGATGTAGCATCAATGGGTAAGCTGGGCTTTGATGTGGATGTGCAGAAATTAAAACCAGAAGAACTGGCCTTTTGCAAACAGGCTGTTCAAAACTATAACGGTTTTAAAAATATTGTATGGCACGGAAATATGTACCGCCTGAAAAGCCCTTACGAAACCAACATGGCTGCGCTGATGTATGTAGCAGCCGATAAAAACAGCGCCGTAATGTTCAATTACCTTTCTGACTGGCGGTATATTTTCACGGCCACACAAAGCCCTATACGCCTGCAAGGGCTTGATGCAAGTAAAAGGTACAGGCTTACAGAACTGAATTTATACGGCAACCAAAAATCTTCTATTGACAGCAGCAAGGTTTACAGCGGCGATTTCTTAATGAACGTGGGTTTCAACCCATATGTAAACTTAAACAGAACCAGCGTGGTGGTTAAGATTGAAGCATTGTGATAGGCTTAATTAGAAAGATATAGATTGAAAATATTCCCCTGTTTAAAATTTTAAAGCAGGGGAGTATTTTTTTGTGGTTTAACAAAATATTATAAATTCGCTTATGCTTTTTATAGCCACGAATGCTGTGATATAAGAAACGATTGCTATAAGAACTGTCTGGATTGCTTAATATCTTGTTATTAAAACCACATACTTAAATGAGAATGAAAGCCATTGGAACTATTCTGCTTAGTTTCTTAAGCCTATTTGGGGCTGCACAGGTAAAAAACATATCCGGAATTGTGAGAAGCGCTGATGATGGGATACCATTAGCTGGTGTTACAGTCGTCAGTATAAAATCAGCCAATCAAACTACCACAGATGCCAACGGCGAATTCAGGATCACTGCGGGGGTTGGAGATTCTCTTTCCTTTTCTTATGTAGGCAGAACCACTTATACAGAAGCGGTGGGCGATAAATCGGTGCTTGATATTCGCCTGTATTCGGCTACAGACCCCATGGACGAAGTAACGGTAGTAGCTTTTGGTAAACAGAAAAAAGCCAGCGTGGTTGGTGCTGTGTCTTCTGTAAATGTAAAAGACTTGCGCATACCGGCTTCAAACCTTACGAGTGCATTTGCAGGGCGTATACCCGGTGTCATATCTTACCAGCTTTCGGGTGAGCCTGGTGCGGATAATGCGCAGTTTTTTGTACGGGGTGTCACTACCTTTGGTTACCAGGCATCGCCGCTTATTTTGATAGACGGTTTTGAATCTACTACCGATAATTTAGCCCGCTTACAGCCTGATGATATAGAGTCATTCTCTATTATGAAAGATGCTCTTGCAACCGTGCTTTATGGGGCAAGAGGTGCAAACGGGATCATTATTGTAAATACAAAGGCTGGTAAAGAAGGGCCTGTGGCTTTAAATGCCAGGGTGGATGTGAACGTTTCTTCTCCAACCCGCACTATAAAAACACTGAATGGCGTGCAGTATATGAAATTATATAATGAAGCACGCATTTCAAGAAACCCGCAGCTTGGCGCTTACTATAGCGAGCAAAAGATACAATCAACCGCATCCGGCGAAAACGAGATGATCTTTCCTAACGTAGATTGGTATAACACGCTTTTCAATAAATCGACAACTAATATGAAAGCGAATATCAATATTTCCGGTGGCGGGCAGGTGGCCACTTATTATGTATCGTTCGGCGCAGATAAAGAATCCGGCTTATTAAAAGTTGATAAACGCAATAACTTCAACAACAATATTGATATCAACCGCTATTTCATCAGGTCGAATGTTGTTTTCAAACTCACTCCATCCACCAGATTAGATACCAGGATACAGGGGCGTTTTGAGGGTTACAACGGCCCGTTTGTGCCGGCATCAAATATTTTCCGTATGGTAATGAACAGCAACCCCGTAGATTTTCCTGCTGTGTATGAGCCTGACTCTGCTAATCAATTTACCGAACATATTCTTTTTGGAAATGCTTTTGTAACAGGCAGTTTAAAGGCCAATCCTTATGCAGAAATGGTACGCGGTTACGAAGACAGGAATGAATCTAACATTACAGCACAGGCCACTTTAATGCAGGATCTTGATGCTATTTTGCAAGGTTTAAAGTTCCAGGGCCGCGTTTCTGCCACCACGTGGAGTAGGTACGCCAGCCTGCGCTCTTACAATCCTTTTTACTACGACCTTGAATCCTACAACCAGGTAACAAGAGATTACACGTTATTCCCGCTCAATCCCACCTCGGGGCAGGCGTATTTAGGAGATGTGCAACCAATAAGAGATGCAGATGGCAGGTATTACTTTGAGGCGCGTTTTAACTGGGACAGAATTTATGGCAAGCATGCCATTTCTGCCATGACAGTTGGTACCATGGAAGAAAGGCTGCTTACAGGCGGTAACAGCACATCGATATATGAAACACTGCCAGAAAGAACTATGGGCAACTCAGGGCGTGTAAACTATACGTTTGACAATAAATATTACCTCGAATTTGCATATGCATACAACGGCTCAGAAAAATTTACCGGGGATAAACAATTTGGCTTCTTTCCCTCTGTTGGTGGTGGCTGGACGATTTCAAGAGAAAAATTCTGGGAGCCTGTAAAGGATGCTATCAGTACATTGAAAGTACGTGCCTCCTGGGGCATTGTGGGTAATGACGCCATCGCAGCGCGTGCTGACAGGTTTTTCTATCTTTCAGACATAGCCCTCATCACAGGTTCTAACAGCACAACCGGCGGGTACAGGTGGGGCTCATCTTTTATGAACTCCTACGGTGGTTATACGGTTAGGCGCTATGCCAATCCGAATATTACCTGGGAGCAATCCGAAAAACTCAACCTGGGGTTGGAGGCAAATTTTTTAAGAGAATCTTTGAAAACCACGCTTGACGTTTTTAAAGATAACCGGCGAAACATATACATGAGGCGTGAAAACTTCCCTGCTACAGCCGGGCTGGAAGCTGCTGTAAGTGGTAATGTGGGAGAAGTAGAATCCAAGGGCCTGGAAGCATCAGTTGACTATCAAAAATCTTTTTCCAATAATTTTTGGGCTTCAATAAGAGGCAACTTTACCTATGCCACCAACAAGCTGATTAAAATAGATGAGAAAAATTTTCCAGACGAATACCTGAAAAGACTTGGCAGCAACATCAACCAGCAATGGGGCCTTGTTGCAGAAAGGCTGTTTGTTGATCAGGAAGAAATACGCAACTCGCCACGTCAGGACTTTGGCAATTATATGGCAGGAGATATTAAATATAAAGATATCAATGGCGATGGGGTGATCAATGATAACGACAGGGTGGCGCTTGGTTATCCCACTGTTCCTGAAATTCAATATGGTTTTGGTGCATCTGCCGCTTATAAAAGTTTTGATTTTGCATTCTTCTTTAATGGAAGTGCCAGAACATCATTTTTTATTGATGCCACCGCTGCCAGCGATGATAACAATGCCGGCATAGCGCCGTTTGCCAACAGAAGAAATGCCTTACAAATTATTGCCGATGATTACTGGAGCGAGATCAACCCTAATGTACACGCGTTTTGGCCGCGGCTCTCTACCGATCCCATCAATAATAACACCCGCCAGTCATCGTGGTGGTTAAGAGATGGTTCCTTTATGAGGTTAAAATCTGTAGAACTTGGATTTATGCCCAAAACATTAAAAAGGTTCGGCATCAAACAAGGAAGCAGAATTTATGTAAGTGCAGAAAATTTACTCACCTTTTCTTCATTCGAACTTTGGGATCCCGAACTGGGCAGAAGAGGCCTTGCATATCCACCCAATAAAAGATATAATGTAGGAATTCAATTATCACTTTAAAAGAAAACGCATTATGAAATATTTCAAACTCATTGTTTTTGTTATCATTTTAATGACAGGGTTTTCCTGTAGAAAATACCTGGACATAGTGCCCGATAACACACTACGGCTCGAGAATATATTTGAACTAAAGGAAGACGCCTGGAACGCCCTTGCTAAAGTGTACGGCTATATACCACAAGACGATAAAGTGCACCTTACTTCGTGGACACTTGGCGATGAATGGATTGGCAGGCTTGACCTTGACAATAATGTGGGCGACCTGAGAGCAATGCGTATTATGCGTGGGCTGCAGTCAGAAAGTTCACCCCAGCTTGGGCTATGGTCCGGAACGCAGGGCGGCAAACCAATGTACCAGGCTATAAGGCAGGCAGATGTGTTTTTAAGTAATATTGACAGGGTAAGAGACATGATGGAAGCAGAAAGGAAAGACTGGAAGGCACAGGTAAAAATGCTGAAAGCCTATTATCTTTTTTTACTGGTACAGCGCTATGGCCCCATTGTAATACCTGAAAAAACAGCTTCGCCTGAATCAGAAAAAGAAGAACTTTTTTTACCCCGTTTAAAAGTTGAAGATTGCTTTACATACATCTTGAATCTTATCAACGAATCTATCCCCGACCTGAAAGAAAAAGCTGGCGAAAATGATTTGGGCCAGATAGATCAGGTAGTGGCGAAAGCCATTAAAGCGCGCATATTGTTCTTTAGGGCAAGCCCGTTCTTTAACGGTAACAGTGAATATTTTGGCGATTTTGTAGACCACGACGGTCAGCCGTTCTTCCCTCTGGAGTATGACAAGGAAAAGTGGAAGGAAGTTATTGACGCCGTTAACGAAGCCATTACTGCCGCGGAAGCTAATGGCCGCGGGTTGTATACATTTGAAAGAGAGCCTTACCTGTACGACAGGGATGCATATACCAGGAATTATGACAACATGAAAAAGATCTACGACCTGCGCATGCTCATTGTAGATCCATGGAATAAAGAAATCGTATGGGGTTATTCAAATTTAGATTATTACAACCAGGGCGAACTGGCGCACGGGTCAAACATACGCCTGCCGGCAGGCTATGGCGATGGTGTGGTAAATACGGCAGCCTACTCCTGGCAATGGATGGCATCAAGCTACCAGATGGCGGAAAGATATTATACAAAAAACGGGCTACCCATAGATCAGGATATGACCTTTGATATGAATATCCGGCATAATATTTTAACAACACCCGGCGCTTCTGCAACTGAGTATCTTCCTTTATTAGGGGTTATGCAGCCTGGCGCACAAACCATTAATCTTTACCTTAACAGGGAGCCGCGCTTTTACGCCAACCTGGGTATTACCGGCGGATATTGGCGGGCGCATACGGTAAGAATCAATACAATGATGTTCGCCAACAGCGACGGTGGGTTTAACTCCTCGCAACATACTACTGATTTTTTATGTACAGGTATCGGTGTACAAAAATTTGTACATCCTGAATCACAGTCGAACGCATGGCAAAGAACCATAAAATTCCCTTACCCGCTTATTCGCATGGCCGACCTTTATCTTATGAAGGCAGAAGCTCTGAACGAATACTCCGGACCCGGTGCACCAGTGTATGAAGAGATCAATAAAGTACGGAATCGCGCAGGCATTCCAAATGTAGAAGTTGTATGGGCTGACCCAAGCCTTACCAGAACACCCGGCAGGCATTTAACAAAAGAAGGATTGAGAGAAATTATATTGGAAGAACGCGCTAATGAATTTGCATTTGAAGGACAGCATTTTTGGGATATGTGGCGCCATAAAAAAGCAGTTGCAGCATTTTCTACACCCATATGGGGCTGGACGCATACCGGAAGAACAGCCACAGATTTTTTTGTGCTGGAAGTAAAACAAGCAAGAAGATTTACAATAACAGATTGCCTTTGGCCTATAGACCTGAATGAAATGAATACCAACGGTAATCTCATTCAAAACCCCGGCTGGTAATCAACTTTTAATGGTATTAGTTTAATTGATAGTATTATGAAAAATCAAATTCTTATATTAATAATATTGCTGACTGTTGCAGCCTGTAAAAAACAACAGCGCTTTACCATGGAATCGGATAGCACGCCACCCGGTAAAATAACGCTACGTAGCTATCAGCCTCTTTACGGTGGCGCACGGTTTTTTTATACAATTCCAAATGATGAAGACCTGCTGGGTGTGGAAGCTGTGTATACAAACGAAAATAACCAGACATTTAAATTCATGTCTTCCTATTTTATAGATTCAGTTGACGTGTATGGCTTTGCCGATATACGCGATTATAAGGTGCAGCTTTTTGCTGTAGACAGGGCAGGCAACCGTTCGGAACCGCTTGATGTATCCATTACTCCGCTGGAGCCGGCGTATAGAAAAGTTGCCAGCACCATTCAGGCAAAGCCGGGCTTCAGTTCTTTTTTTCTTGACTGGAATAATGAGTTGCAACAAAATATTACGGTGTATGTAGATTATGAATTTCCTGATAAAGGCACAACGCGAAATCTAACCACGGTATTTTCATCCAACTTGCTTACAGACAGAAGATTTGTTAACGATTTGTTTCTTACACCAAGTGAAAAAGTAAAAGTAAAAGTGCGCGTGGGTGATATCTACGGTAATATTACCGACCCCATAGACAAAGGGGAGTTTAATCTATTTGAAGATGTGCAAATTCCCAAACAAAACTGGGTACTGCCAAATGCCAATGATTCTATTGGTGGAGTGCCCATGTGTTTTGGTAACGGGCTGGAAGGCCGGTCAGCAAAAGTGATTGATGGCATTATTGACCGGGGAGATAATCTAAACTTTATGCACACACAAGCCCGCGGCCGCACCGGCAGGGCTGCAGATGGTAATATGCCCTGGAATTTTATTATAGATCTGGGCGCAAAATATGAAATCAGCCGCATCATCACCACGCAACGCCACTCGGGTGGCCTGGCCAATGTAAACCGCGGCCAGTATTATCAAAGTGAGAACGTGGGCCTTTTCCGGGTATATATTTGGGATGATGTTAAAAATGCATGGGAGTTTATAATGGAACATAAAATACCTGTGCCCCAGGGACTAACCGAACTGGAATTTGTTAAAAAAGGCGAGGCCGGAGATATGGCATATATGTTCCCCGACAATCCGGCTTACACAAAGGCCACCCGCTGGTTCAGGTATGAAGCAGTAAAGTCGTTTAATGGTAACTATACCCTGGATGATGCGAACTGCTTATCCGAGATCACCCTGTTTGGCAGAAGAGCGAATTAAATAACAGTGCTAAAATTTGCAACAATGAGCAAAAAACTATTTTTATTACTAATACTTTCTGTATTAATCATAACCTCTTGTGGTAAAATATATGATAATATTGAACCCTATACAGGAGAGATTGTGTACCCGGGAAAGTTTGATACCATCATAGGCCGTGTGGGTTATGAGCGTGTGGAAATAGACTTAATGAAAGTGGGCCGCATTCCCTCCAGCCAGATAAAACTGGGTAAGGCCGTTAAAACGGTGGTTGAGTACGATGATAAAGTCATCACTATTGATACACTGGCCTCCTGGCTGAATATTAAAGGCCTGACCATGCCAAAACTGTATCGATTTAAAGTATATACAATTGATGAATATGGCAATAAATCGGTACCGCAGGAAATTGCTCTTATTCCTTATACTTCCAGCGATCTTCAGAATATAGTCATCACATCACCCAGGGTGCTGGCTTCACCATCATCTGCCGTGCTTAGCTGGCCCACAGGGCTATCATCAATACTGCTCAATTATGTAAGCCTTGAGTATAAGTACACCGACAAGAGTGGTACGGTACGTGAGGGTAGCAGAGCAGCCAATCCGCGCATTTTTATGGCCAACCTGGCTTCGGGGCAACAATCGCCTATTGATATTACTTATACCCTTGTTCCTAAAGTAAACGGAGCAGCCATTTTGGATACGGTTAAGTTTACCCAAAAACTTCCTGTGATGATACCCACCGGCTCTACAACGTTTTCACCGGCAGAACCTGCCGTGCTTACAGCCAATGGTATTACCACGTTTACTGCAGATGCTGTGGCCAGCGTACAAAAACTCATTTTCCCTGTCCATACCGTTACCCTGCAGGATATTTTTTATTTTTCAGGACTGAAAGAAATAGACCTTACCGGCGGCGGTATTTTCCCCATGACTGTTACCAGTTATAACCGCAATAGTGTGGTGAAAAACATAGGTGGCGGCCCGCTTGTAGCATTTGCCAGGCGCGTGGGCGATATGCCTCTTTCAAATGTGCAATATCTTTTAGACCTGTTGGACCTTGGCATTTTAACTAAAGTAAAATACATACGCAACTCAATGGGTATTGATCAATACCTGGCACCCTACGCGGCATCAGGGGTAATTGAATTTGTAGAAAAACCTGCTGAAGCGCTCATTCCACTTGACAGGTTTTTATTAGACGGCGTGGTGCAGGATAATGCATGGCGAATGGCCCTAGAGGTACCCGCAGCTTCGCATCCTGCCGGTGCAGACTTGCAAAATGTGATGAAAGCTACTGTGATGGACAGAAGCGGATCTTTTGTATTAACACTACCTAAAGAATATGAATTTGATATGGCTAAATACAAGTCATTACGATTTAAAGTGTATGCTCCACCTAAATCTGTGTTTGCAGGCATATATGCTCCATACCAGAGATTGTGGCCCAGGATTATGAATTATATGTGGGCGTTTACAACTGAAAGTGCATTTGGGCAACAGTATTGGGCGCCTAATGCTAATGATTATGCTATTGCTGATGCAAATCTTGAAAAATGGATTGACATGAGAGTAGATTTGAGCCCTTCAGTTGGTAGGCACAACCGCGTAATTGTGATGAATATTGGTGGCGAACCCAGCCTTACATTTGGCACACCGCCACAACCCATTACTTATTATTTTGCCAATTTCAGGTTTAGCGATAACTAATGATTTAACTTTCCCTATCTGCATCACTGGCAATACGCCGGTGATGCTTTATTCAACAATATAATTTTAATGTGAAATTTTCTTGTGCGATTTTTTGAAATATAGCCACACGCTGAAAAAATATCCTGCAAAAGCGCCGATGCCATCGGCTACCACATCATACACATCAAAAGAGCGAAAGGGCACATAATATTTTTGAACAAATTCCATAACAAGGCCATATACCACTGCCGCAGGGGCAATGTAAATAAAATTGGATTTAAGACGGGCTTGCGGGAAAGTTTGGTACAAGCCGCGGCAAAACAACCAGGTTAAAACAGCAAAAAGGCCTATATGCACAATTTTATCAAACTGAATGTTTGAAAGCCATGTTTCCTGCGGAAAAGCCTGGCCAGGCAACACCAAAAGTAGGGTAACCAACAAAAGCCAGCCAATGGCCGGCTTCATGCCAGTGAGTAATTGTTTCATATTATCCAACAAGTGCTTCGTAAGCGGCGGCGTCAAGCAGTTGGTCTACGTCAGCAGTATTATCTACTGTCATTTTCACCATCCAGCCTTCACCGTATGGATCGGTGTTTACCAGTTCGGGCGAGTTGGCAAGCGCCTCGTTCAGTTCAGTAATGGTGCCACTAACGGGTAAAAACAGGTCAGACACGGTTTTAACGGCTTCCACGGTTCCAAACACATCGTTGGCATGCAGGGCTTTTCCCACGGTTTCCACTTCCACATATACTATGTCACCCAGTTCTCTTTGGGCAAAATCAGTAATGCCAATGATGGCGGTGCTGCCTTCCAACCTCACCCATTCGTGGTCTTTTGTGTAGCGTAAATTTTCGGGATAACTCATACTTATAAATTTATTATTACAAATATGAGCAATCGGTTTAATATTCAGCCAATAGCCGCGCAATATTTTTATCACTCACCCTTTTGTACCCACCATTCACCGATTAATTTTTACCTCCTGGCGGGATTGCTTTTGTAACATTTTCATTAGCATATACGTTTGCACCCATAAACAAACCAACAAAACAATAATGAAATCACTTTTTTTAGGAATTATCGCTTTTTTAGCTCTGCTTATTTCCGCTGACGCGCAAAAAATTTCAGGTATCGTGCAGGATGCAGATGGAACACCTTTGCAAAATGCTTCAGTGGCGCTTTTAAATCAGAAAGATACCAGCGTGGTAAAACTGGCCGTTGCTAATACACAGGGTATTTATGTTTTTGATGGATTTGCACCTGGCAAATATTTGGTGCGTGCAAATTTTGTAGGCCACGAAAGAGCTTACTCAAAACCATTTGAAATAACCACAACTGACATCACTGTTGAGCCAGTCATTTTACAAAAGGCAGCTACCCAAATGGCAGCAGTTACAGTTACGGCACGCAGGCCGCTGGTTGAGGTAAAGGCAGACAGAATGGTTGTGAATGTGGAAGGTACTGTAAATGCCACCGGTAATGATGGTATTGAACTGCTGCGCCGCTCGCCCGGTGTGCTGGTGGATAAAGATGACAATATTTCGCTGGCAGGCAAAAGCGGTACTGTTATTTATATTGATGGCAAACCTTCCCCGCTTCGCGGAGCAGACCTTGCGGCTTTTTTACGCTCACTGCAATCGTCAAGTGTCGAATCTATAGAAATTATAACCAACCCATCGGCAAAGTACGAGGCAGCAGGCAATGCGGGCATCATCAATATAAAACTCAAAAAAGATAAATCGCTTGGCACCAATGGAAGCGTGAACGCAGGATACAATCAGGGCTTTTATCCCAAATTCAACGGAGGTTTAGGCCTTAATCACAGAAACAAAAACATCAACCTGTACGGCAGTTACAATTTGTACAATGGTAAGAACCGTTCTGAGCAATCAATATACAGGGCCCAGGGCGACAGTACTTTTGATCAGAACGGATTAATGCGCTTTGACCGTACCAGCCACAATTTTAAGGCAGGTATTGATTATACGGTTAGTCCCAAAAGTACGATCGGTATAATGACCAATGGTACTGTAGCTGACAACTCATTCTCAAATCAGGGCCCCATGAAAATAGCTTACAGGCCAACCGCGGTAGTGGACAGAATTCTTTTAGCAACAACCAGGATGGAAGGAGAAAGAAACAACCTGAACTTTAATGCAAACTATCGCTATGCAGATACCAGCGGCCGCGAGCTGAACCTTGATGCAGATTATGGTTTTTATAAAAACAGCAGCGCACAATTTCTGCCCAATATTTATTATGCGGCTGATGGAACAACGGAACTCTACCGCAATGTGTACCGGATGATTGCTCCCTCAAAAATTGATTTGTTTGGGTTTAAAGCAGACTATGAGCAAAGACTTGGTAAGGGAAAGATCGGTATTGGTGGAAAATCTGGGTATGTAAAAACAGACAATGATTTCAGGCGATATGATGTGGTCAATAACAATGATGTGTTAGACAATGCACGCAGTAACCAGTTCAATTATAAAGAATACATCAATGCTTTGTATGTTACTTACAACAGGGCGTTTAAGGGCTATGCTGTGCAAGTGGGCTTAAGGGGAGAAAACACTATTTCTGACGGCCGTTCCACCAACGCCTATTTGAATTATGATGAAACGCTGCACAGAAATTATACTGACCTGTTTCCAAGCGCAGCTGTAACACTCAATAAAAACCCTATGATGCAATATACCATTGCATATGGCAGAAGGATTGACAGGCCATCTTACGAAAACCTGAACCCTTTTGAATTTAAATTGAATGATTACCTGTATATGCGAGGGAATACGGAACTGAAGCCACAATACACCAATAGTTTTTCAATTACTAATGTTTACAAGTATAAACTCACTACTAAGCTGGACTATAGCCACGTTAAAAATATGTTTGCACAGGTAATAGATACCACAGAAGGCACGAAAGCTTATCAAACCACGCGCAATCTGGCTTCTCAGGATGTGGTAAGCCTGAATGTGAGCTATCCCTTTATGTACAAGAATTTTATGAGTTTTAGTAACCTTACAGCAAATTATTCTAAATATAAAGCTGATTTTGGTGCAGGAAGACAAGTGGACCTCGACAATTTTGGCCTGCAATACTTTGTGCAGAACACACAAAAATTTGGCAGAAAAAAAGATTGGACGGCAGAACTAACCGGTTTGTACATCTCTCCTTTTGTATGGCAAGGTATGTTTGAAGGAAAATCAATGGGCAGCATTGACCTGGGTGTACAGAAAACAATCATGGCTGGAAAAGGAACGTTAAAAACGTCGGTTACAGATATTTTTAATACTATGCGCTTCAGAGGTGAGAGTGATTATGGTGGCGCATACAACCGGGTGATATCAAAATGGGAGAGCCGCCAGTTTAAAGTGAATTTTACCTACCGTTTTGGAAGTGAACAAATTAAAGCCGCGCGCCAGCGTAAAACGGCCGCTGAAGAAGAAAGATCACGTACCAACGGTGGCAGCACTACACCGGGCCAGTAATAAGCTTTGTTTTTTTAGTTGGTTAAACGAAGGTTGTTCCCGCAAATGCAGGGGCAACCTTTCTTTTAAAAATGATTTAAGGGAAAGCCGGGAAATAAGTAAACGTATCCAACGAGTATTAGAGCCTGGAGAGATCGTATAAAAAAATTCAATTAGGCAACCAAAATGCCTGCAAAAAAAAGAGGCTGTCTCAGCGCGAGACAACCTCTGTGATATTGAACTGTTGTTATTACCTTGTACGGAGATTTGGATGAGGAGGCGCAATTGTATTAGGTCCATCTTCACCTGCCGCAGCAGCGCGAAAATCTACAGTATTGCAATCACCGCCATACTGGCCAGATGAGAATATAAACCTGTCACCGCTGATTCCTTCTTTTTCTATTAGATGGGTAATTACCTTATTTACATGATCCCAGCTTAATTGCTGCTGTTTTTTGGTTGCAGCACAATAACCTGTAACCACAACTTTACAACTTGGGTTTGCCCTCATTTTTTCTGCGATAGTAGTAAGAGTTGCTGCCGCATTATCAGAAAGTCTGTTAGTGTTTGCAACGAAAGAAACACTTGGTAAATCACCTAAAGAAGATGCACAAGTAACTTCGGGGCAGCCCTTGTTATGTGCAGGGCCTGGAGTATCAGGGCATTGATCATCTTTATCAGGAACGCCGTCACCATCACGGTCAGGGCAGCCAAACAGTTCTTTTGGACCAGCCTGATCAGGGCAAAGATCATCTTTATCAGCAATGCCATCTCCATCACGGTCAGGGCAGCCGTTTAATTCTTTTGGTCCTGCCTGGTTAGGACATGCGTCTAAATGATCAGGAATGCCGTCATTGTCGGTATCTCTAACTTCTTCTACCACAATAGGTGCCGGAGGTGGTGGAGTCTCACGCCTTGTAAGAGGCTGTGCTACACCAAAAGAGAAAAATGTGTTTTTGTCTAAACGGTTTGAGTTGACAGGAAGCCTGTAATTACCCTGCAGGTAAAGGTATCCTTCACTGGCAAGGTTTACCTGTAACCCCACACCAAGAGGCACATATGAAGTGAAAATATCCTTAGCATAGTTGCCCAAACCAATACCTGCGGTAATGAATGGGTTAAACAGGTGATCATCGCTTAAAGCTTTCAGGTGAGCAGACAATTCAAGTTCGTTTTTGTAATCTTTGTAACGACTAAGCTCTGTACCGGCTTTTTGGTAATTTGAAAACAGCCCGTTGTAGCGTACTGAATAGTCCAGATGATTGGTAATTCCATTCCAAAACCAGATAGAATAACCCGGGTCTACCTTGCCTACTTTTGGCAGAGATGCAGAGAAATCTACCAGATTTCCACTAAATCCAATTTGCGGTTGTTTTTTTGGACCCGCGAAATCAAGTTGTGCCATAGCTGTAGACGCTATCAGCAGTAGTAGTAGTGTTGTTAGTTTTAAACCTTTCATTATCATAAAATAAAAATTTAGCTTATTTGATTATATGGAAATATTTAGAGTGTAATCTAAATTTGTGCCAAAGTTAATGATACTTTTACGAAAAGTTAAATTCTGTTAAAAAATGAATTATGTAGATATACTAGGATACTCGGCGGGATTTATTACTACCCTCACCTTTCTGCCACAGGTTTTAAAAACCTATAAAGAAAAGTCGGCCAGAGATGTGTCTCTGAATATGTTTATTATAGCCGCCGTAAATGAGGTAATGTGGATTGTATACGGGGCGCTAAGGAATGATAATGTGATTATATTAACTAATGCAGTAGTGCTTGCAATGTCGCTCACAATGATATTTTTTAAACTGAAATACGGCCGCCGCCATATGAGCAATTCAAAAAATTAAAGGTTCAGCCTGATGCTGGCAAAAATGCCAAAATCTTTCACGGGATTGTAAGCGCCGGTTTTTGGTAAAACCCTCCATACAAAATCCACTCTGAAGAATCTTAATATATTATCTACACCAGTACCAACTTCCAGATAGGCTTTGCTGTGAAGAGTTTGAAATGCATACTCCTCTTTCAGGTTCAGGGTTTTATTGGCATCAGAAAGCTGCCCCCACAACGCTTTTACAGTATAAAACTGCCTGAACTTAAGCCGCGGCAGCAATCTGAAAATGCCGTTGCCAATATTATGCTCATAATTTAAACCTGCAAACCTGTCGTGCAAGTATTCAAACCGGTGCATCAGGTTGAAAGCGTATTTGTTATAATAATACAGATCGTTGCCTGGTGCCATATCTAAAAAAGTATAGGGCAATATGCCAAAACTGCGGCCCGTATAGGCCTGGTATGAAATGGCGCCAAACGGCGGTGTTGGAACATAGTCTGATACACTGGCCAGCAATTTAGTGTAATTGTAACGACTGTTTAAAATTCCCTTTACGCCCTGCGTTACGGTTGCTTCAATTACGGGGTATGGGCTGCCCAGGCTGGTGCGAAAAAACTGTGACTCAATAAATTTTTCCTGAAATGCAAACCGCAACCGCAAAGAAAATTCAGTGCTGGTAAGGCGTTTAAGATCTTGGCTAAAAATTTCTGCAGGTAACAACCCCATTAAAGGCGTGTAAGTTTTATTGGCAACCGCGGCAAGCGTGGAAAAGCCCCATCTAAGTTCATTAAAAAATTCAAATTGCGTTTGCTCAAGGTTCATGTACCGGCGCGGAATGCCCGGTTTTCTGATGGCAAAGGCAAAAATATTGTCCTGCGAAATTTCGCCGTAGTAGTTCTGGCCAAAATCCAGGTCGTTTTGGTAGCCTAAATACCAATACCGCCGCGGGTCCCTTTTGGGTAAATAAAACAGTTCGGCTTCACCTTTTAGTTTTTTATCCTTAAAGCCATAGGCAAGGTAAGTGTGCCACCTGAATTTTTTATTAAAATGTTTGTTACTGGCCACATCAAACCGTGTTCTGAAACCTTCCCAGTAATTTCCCGAAAACCAGTTAAATGCCGAGCCAAGCTGCACATTGCCCACATCTATATAACCCGTGGTTAAAAATACCACCTGCTTTGTAATTTTTTGATAGCTGGGCGTGTTGATCAGCGTATCAATCATTCTAATGATGCCGCGCTCCGAGTGGCTGAGGCTTTCATGGCGTGCGGTGTCCCAAAAAACGATGTCTTTCTGGTCGGCACCGGGCAACACTTTTATTTCTTCCTGTTCTTTATTTTCCAGTAGTTTTTGAGTTACAGAACTATCGTTTACAATAATATTCCGGTAAGTTGCCGTCTTATGCCCAATTACGCCTGGCGTTTTATTGCCCACAGGCGATACATCTACTACCATTTTTTCTCTGGCAACAAACCAATCGCCCGCGCTCAGCCTTTTAAACTCCTGCACAAAACTGAACTTTTCCATAAAGTTCACATCGGCAGTTTTGTCAAGAAACAGATTTACTTTATACACTCCAAAAGTGCCGGCATGTATCCAACAGTCGCCATTAAAAGTGTTCATGCCGGTGCGGCGCGGTGTAAACAGCAGGCGAAAATAGCGGCTGTCACCGATTTGCTGCGTATCTGTTACAAAATATTTATAGTAAAAATCACCATTATCACTAATAGGGCTGATGAATTCTTTATCGAATACATTGATGTAATTGTTGTAGATGTTAAACACCTGGTCCATGCCGCCCAGAAACTTTACCATGCTTTCGTTTTTCACACCATTGGTATTCACAGCTTTAATTTCTTCGCGGCGTTTGAGTGGTTTTTTCTGGTAGTAATAATTTGAGAGCGATTCGGTAAGATAGGTGGGCAATATTTCTACGCCTTCCAGCGTATCAATGTTTTGCATGATTAGCTTATTAATCGGCCGGAAAGGTTTGATTCTGGAAACACGTTTCAGGCTGTTAAAGTTCTTCAGATCAACCTGCAGTTTGTTATACAATTCGTAAGAAAAATTATCGTACTTATAGCGGTTATTTACAGGTTTGTGTTCCACTACTTTTTTCCAAAGCCAGAGGCCTCTGTCAATTTTTTGGCTTTTTACCACCACGGTTTCGTTAAAAGTGCCACGTTCCATCGGCACGGCCACGTTCAGTTCCGAAGAATCTTTTGGAATGACCAGGTAATAGGTTTGAAATCCTACGCGGGTAAATACAAGCGTATCAGCAGGCCATTGTGCCACCGTAAAGGTAAAGCGCCCTGCGGTATCTGAAACCGCTCCTCTTTGCGTGCCTTTAAACTGTATGGAAACAAATGGCACCGGCTCATCGCTGTGAGCATCCTTTACGATGCCGCTAATGGTTTTTTGCGCCGCACTGTTGGTAACAGTTAGCAATGTAAGCAGGCATATAAATACGGCGCATCTCATGAAGCAGCAAAACTAAGGGAGATTTTTATTGTTGATATATTTGTATTTCTTATAAAAAACTTAATAGAAGTAGCATGTTATCCATCCGTTGCTTTGAATTTAACCCCATACAGGAAAATACGTACGTGCTTTATAACGAACAGGGGCAATGCGCCATCATTGATCCGGGTTGTTATTACGAGAATGAAGAGCGCCAGCTAAAGGCCTTCATTGAAGAAAAAAAGTTAACACCGGTTTACCTGATCAACACGCATTGTCATTTAGACCATGTGTTTGGTAATAAATTCGTTTCTCAAACCTGGAACCTGCCGTTACACCTGCATGAAACGGAAAAACTGGTTTTGAGCTTTGCACCAAAATCTGCAGAGATGTACGGCCTGCCTTTTAATAATTACACCGGTGAAATGATTTACTTAAATGAAGGCGATACTATAAAAATTGGTGATGATGAACTGAAAGTATTGCTAACGCCAGGCCACTCGCCGGCCAGCCTTTCGTTTTACTGCGAAAGAGATGGTTTTTTGATCAGTGGCGATGTGCTCTTCAGTGGTAGCATTGGCCGCACCGATTTGCCGGGTGGCAATTTTGAAGAACTCGAACGATCTATTCAAACAAAATTGTATACCCTGCCGGATGCCACAAAAGTGTACCCTGGCCATGGCGGCGGCACCAGTATTGGTTTTGAAAAGAAAACCAATCCTTTTGTACGGGCAGATGGTTATTGATGCATGCTGCGCATGATGCCCATTTCCAGGCCTCTTAATTCAGCCAAACCTTTCAGCCTGCCGATAGCAGTATAGCCCGGGTAAGTTTTTTTGGTAAGGTCATCCAGCATGGCATGGCCATGGTCGGGCCGCATGGGGATGGAAATACCGTGGTTTTGCATGTGCAACAGCGCTTCTTTGATTACCTCATACATATCTACATCGCCTGTTAAATGATCCGCTTCAAAAAAGTTGCCGCCAGGTATTCTTTTTGTGCTGCGCAGGTGCAGAAAATGCACATGCTCACCCAAGCGCTTCATCATACCGGGCAGGTCGTTGTCTTCGCGCACGCCGTACGAGCCCGTGCAAAAACACAACCCGTTTGAAGGGGATGGCACTGCGTTGATAATTCCTGCAGCATCGGCTTCAGTTTTTACAACCCGCGGCAGCCCAAGTATTGAAAAAGGCGGATCGTCGGGGTGAATGGCCATTTTAATGCCTGATTGCTCTGCCGCGGGAATGATCTGTTGCAGGAAGTAAAACAGGTGCTCTCTTAATTTGGATTCATTAATGCCGGCGTATGTTTCCAGTGCTTTTAATACGCCTTCGGGTGTAAAGGCTTCATCTGTTCCGGGCAAGCTTAATAACACATTTTTAAAAAGCGATTGCTTCTGTTCTTCAGTAAAAAGATCAAACCTGGTTTTGGCTTTTTGCAATTCTTCAGGCGTATAATCATTTTCGGCGCCTGGGCGTTGCAGCAACCACATATCAAAAGCAATAAAGGCGTCTTTTTCAAATAAAAGGGCCTTACTTCCATCGGGTAGCGTGTAATTTACATCCGTGCGTATCCAGTCAAACACAGGCATAAAATTGTAGGTAACTACTTTCAGTCCGCACGCTCCCAGGTTTTTCAGGCTTTGTTTATAGTGTTCAATGTATTTTAAATAATTGCCGCTTTGTTTTTTTATGTCTTCATGCACAGGAAGGCTTTCTACCACCTCCCAGCTAAGGCCTGCGGCTTCAACTGTTTCTTTTCTTTTGCTGATCTCTTCGATGGTCCATACGTCACCCACGGGAATGTGGTGCAGAGCCGTTATCACGCCTGTGCAGCCCGCCTGCCTGATGTGTGCCAGCGGCACCGGGTCGTTGGGGCCAAACCAGCGCATGGTATATGTCATCCCGCTATTCATGTTATGTTGTTTTTATGGTTTTAATAGCCTGCCTGCCTAATGGTAGATAGGAGCCCAATAGTGATCGGCTTCGACTAATCTCGCTGATTATCGGGTTTATTACAATTATTATGAAAAGTTGTTTATAACACAAGTTCCTTCTGCCTATTGCTTATGTTTTGCGAAAATAATGTTTTGGTAAACATATTTATCCGTAAGTAAGATGTTTCAACCGACTGAGTATGGCTTGGTAATTGATGAATTTATTTTATGAAAATACTACCACGTAACTGGCCGGATGTTTTTGTGCCTGAATACCCCGTTTTAGAACTTATTGCCCGGGGTTTTATTTTATACTTTTTTATCCTGCTTCTGTTTAGAGTTCTGCCGCGAAGAACTGCTGCTGAGCTGGGATCAATGGATCTTGTATTCATCCTGCTGCTTGCAGAGGCTGCTTCACAAGCGCTGGGAGATTTTACTACTATTGGCGATGGCATCATCATGATGCTTTCTTTTGTGCTGTGCAACTATGGGGTGAATCAGTTGGCTTACCGGGTTAAGTTTTTTCAAAAAATTTTTACGCATTCTTCCGTACCAATCATCCGCAGTGGAAAAATGCTGCACAGGAACATGAGAAAAGAACTATTGACCAAAGAAGAACTGATTGCCAGCCTGAGAGAAAACGGTATAGAAGACATTAGTGAAGTAAAAAATGCTTATGTGGAGGGCGAAGGGCATCTTACTTTTATAAAGTACGATAAGGATAAAAATGAACAGGAGAAGCCGGATAATAAACATAAAGCCATATAAAGGTCTAGGAAATCATTCGCCCGAAATTCGTCTCGTTGCCATAATAATAAGATTTAATTTTTAAATAGGTATTTCAGTGGTGGCGATACCATAAACACAACAGATTGTGAATTTCTGAAGCCTTTATTTGCTGCCATTCACTTAACTACACAAATTCAACATTATATTTGCGTTCTTATAAATTGTTATGGCGATAATGGATTTTTTTGAAAAGCGTAAACAGGGATCTGGCGGAGCCGATGAGATGTCGTTTATAGATCACCTGGAAGTTCTACGCTGGCATTTGATACGCTCAGCAATTGCTATTGTAGTTGGAGCTATTGTGTTTTTCATATTTATTCGTGATATTACTGATAAGATCATCATGGGGCCTACAAAGCCTGATTTTGTTACGGTAAAATGGTTTTGCAAGTTAGGAGAGATCATACGCATGGACTCCTTATGCTTTAAATTTACCGATGTTAAGTTTCAGGAAACACAAATGGCCTCACAATTCATGGCCACCTTTACCATAGCATTTACGGGAGGTATGATAGCAGCTTTCCCTTTCGTATTCTGGGAAATTTGGAAGTTTGTAAAACCAGCCTTATCTGAAAAAGAAAAGAGGTCTTCAAACGGCATCATTTTCTGGGTTTCGTTGTTGTTTTTTATTGGATGTGCTTTTGGTTATTTTATCCTTACACCATTTATGGTGAATTTTTATGCTACCTATAAACTGAGCGATGCAATTGAAATAAGGCCTACTTTTTCAAATTACCTTGATAATATGGTGTACACAACGGTTGGCATCGGGTTACTCTTTCAAATGCCCTTACTCATTTTATTGCTTGCTAAAGCAGGAATTATTACAGCAGCATTCTTAAAAAAATACCGCAGGCACGCATTTGTTGTCATTTTAATTGTAGCAGCCATCATTACGCCTACAACAGATCCTGTGAGCCTTGCCCTGGTAACCTTACCTTTGTATATATTATTTGAGATCAGCATCAATCTTGCAAAAAAAGCTGGTAAAAAACACGAAGAAACATTAGAAGTGCAGGAATGGAGTTAACCTTTTAAATTTTATGCAATGGAACCTGTTTTTGACCTTAGCAAACCCATCGCTATCGGAAGCGACCATGCCGGGTATGAATGGAAGGAGCACATCATTTCTTATCTGGAAGGCAAAGATTTGACATTTGAAGATTTTGGAACCCATAGTGCCGATTCTGCCGATTACCCAGACTTTGCCCACCCGGTAGCCAAAGCCGTGGAAGGTGGCAATTATGCTTTTGGCATATTGGTTTGCGGCAGCGGTAATGGTGTGTGCATCACCGCCAACAAGCACCAGGGCGTTCGTGCAGCGCTTTGCTGGGATGATGAAATTGCCTCTCTTGCCCGTAAGCACAATAATGCTAACATCATTTGTATACCCGCACGTTTCGTTTCAGAAACAGTTGCTC
>JAFAFV010000244.1 GCA_023423285.1 Bacteroidota bacterium | reverse complement strand
AGATTAGTATTTATCATTTTATAAAATATTTTCCAAATGAGTTACATTTCAGATGTCTTTGCAAGACAGGTTTTAGACAGCAGGGGCAACCCAACAGTAGAAGTTGATGTTATTACAGACGAAGGCGCATTAGGCCGCGCAGCGGTTCCAAGCGGCGCAAGCACCGGTATTCATGAGGCAGTGGAGCTGAGAGATGGCGATAAAAACACCTACCTGGGCAAGGGCACATTGCAGGCAGTAAAAAACGTAAACACCATTATTACACCCGCTTTATTAGGATATGATGTGGCAGACCAGACCGGTATTGATAAATTGATGCTGGAATTAGACGGTACACCCAACAAAGGTAAATTAGGCGCCAACGCGTTGCTGGCTGTAAGTATGGCCGTAGCCAAAGCTGCTGCAGAAGAAGCAGGCCTGCCACTTTACCGTTATGTAGGTGGTACCAATGCCAAAACTCTGCCCATCCCGATGATGAACATTTTAAATGGCGGAGCACATGCTGATAATAAAATAGATTTCCAGGAATTTATGATCATGCCGGTTGGCGCCAATACATTTAGCGATGGACTTAGATGGGGTGTAGAAATCTTTCATGCCCTGAAAACCGTATTGAAGAAAAAAGGCTTTAGCACCAATGTGGGCGATGAAGGCGGCTTTGCACCCAATATTCAAAGCAACGAAGAAGCTATTGAAACTGTGCTGGAGGCCATTACAGCAGCAGGATACAAAGCCGGTTCTGAAATAGTAATTGCAATGGATGCGGCCAACAGCGAACTATGGAACAATGACCAGAAAAAATATGTATTTCATAAAAGTGATGGCAAAACCATGAGCAGTGATGAATTGGTGAAATACTGGGAAAACTGGGTACGCCAGTATCCGATCGTATCTATTGAAGATGGTATGGCTGAAGATGACTGGGATGGCTGGAAAGCGCTGACAGAAGCCATTGGCAGTAAATGCCAGTTAGTAGGTGATGATCTTTTTGTAACAAATGTGGAGCGCCTGCAGCAGGGTATTGACAAAGGCATAGGCAACGCATTGCTGGTAAAAGTAAACCAAATTGGTACCATTACCGAAACTATAAACGCGGTAACGCTGGCACAGCACAATGGTTACAACACTATTATGAGCCATCGCAGCGGCGAAACTGAAGATACCACCATTGCAGACTTGGCTGTGGCCTTAAATTGCGGTCAGATCAAAACCGGCTCTGCAAGCCGTACAGACAGGGTGGCCAAATACAACCAGTTGCTTCGTATTGAAGAACAATTAGGTGAAAGCGCTATTTATCCTAAAGGAAAAGTGCGCTTCATAAGCAAATAAAAAAGGGTAGGGGTACAAACTAAAAAAACGCTTTTAAAACAAATAGCATGGAAGAGTTTGTAGATTTTGTTACAGATAAAGAGCCGGTGGTGCCTGTGCGCCCGCGGCGGGCTAAAAGAACTTTGTCAAAAATCGGCAGGTTTTTAACCAATAAGTTTTTTGTAGCCACAGTAGCTTTTTTAGGAGTCATGTTTTTTTTAGATAAGAATGATCTTATCACTACCATGGAGCGCAAAAGAGAATTGCGTGAACTGGAGATCAGCAAAGAACATTACAAAAATGAGCTTACCGAACTGCAGCAAATTAAAGACCACCTCGAAACCGATCCGGTTGTGATAGAAAAGCTCGCAAGAGAAAAATATTTGATGAAACGAGAGAACGAAGATATTTTTTTGACTGACGAGCAATTAAAAACAGAGGGAGAAAAATAAGCATCATAGCAGGTTATTTCAGCCGGGGAGTGGAAACGCTTCCCGGTTTTTTTTATGATTTACCCTGATACTTTCAAAAAGCAAGGAAACAAGATGTATGATGAAAAGTAAAGGCGAAATAAAGGTCGTTCCTATAGCTTCGAACGATGAACCGAAACATATTTTTGAAAATAATGGCAAACCTCACGTAAGCCACACTCCATGCATTTGGGATTTCTGGCAATACAAATATAACGGCCATGCAAAATAAGCCAGTGATGCGCTTTATGGATCAGTTCAGCCGGAAAATTTTTTATTAGTTCTTTTTCCACAGCCAGCGGCGTAGTAGCTTTTAATGAAACAAGCCCTATCCGCCTGCTCACTCTGAATACATGCGTATCAACAGCCATATTTGGTTGCCTTTCAACAACTGAAGTGATCACGTTTGCAGTTTTGCGCCCCACGCCCGGCAGGGTTATTAGTTCAGCTACGGTCATCGGTATGTTTCCGTCAAAATCATGCATCACCTTTTGCGCCATCCCTATCAGGTGTTTTGTTTTGTTATTTGGGTAAGAAATGCTTTTGATCAACGGAAACAACTCATCTACCGTGGCCGTGCTTAATGATGCAACATCCGGGTATTTTTGAAAGATCGCCGGTGTGGTCATGTTTACCCGCTTGTCTGTGCATTGTGCGGAAAGGATGACCGCTACAAGCAACTGGTACGGATTATCGTACAACAGTTCAGTTTCAGGTTCGGGGTAATGCTCCTCAAAATAATCTATAACGCTGCGGTATCGTTCTTTCCTGGTCATGAAGTCCTTTTATCAATCATAAAATGCCAGCGTTTGATTAAAGCGGTGTTCCGGCTCTGAAAAGCAGGCTGTCTTCCAATGCAGTTACTTCAATAGCGGCACCATTAAAAGCGGCTGCTGAAATATTGCCAGTGGTCAGTGTAACTTTATTGTTTTGATGAACCAGTTCCACTTTGCCGTGGGTTAGCAATAATATTTCTGCAGTTTTTACATCAATCATCACCTGCTCGCCTTTCTTTAACTCATAGCTGCTCAGTTCAAAATCATTTACAGGCGTTTGGTACACCTGCAACTGTTTATTTTTTGCTTTAATGATCTTAGGATTGGTGGCCCTGCATTTTGTATGCTTCAGCAGTTCTACAGTGTTGATGTGCTTTGTGGTAAGGCCGCCGCGTAGCACATTGTCAGAGCTTGCCATGATCTCTACGTTATAACCTTCAAGGTATGCATGCGGCATACCGGCATCCTGAAAAATGGCTTCTCCCTGGTTTAAATGCAACAGGTTAAAGAAATAAATGGAGAATATTCCCCTGTCAATAATATTTGGTTGAACAAAAGTTAAAGCCGCCCGCGCCGCCCAAAAATTCTCATCATCTTTTTGCAGGTGGTCTTGCTGGTACTGTGGAATGATGCGGTTGATAAGTGGCTGCAATAATTCGTTCACTTCTTCTTGCGGCAACTCCATTGCCATTCTGTATAAGCCTTCATACCCTTCTTTTTTAAAAACCGCTATAAAAATGTTCAGCTCCGGCACTTTATTTAAAATAGCTAATAGTTCTTCTTCAGGCTTAAAGCCATGCAGTAAATAAAAATCGCTCAACGCCACCATTAGTTCCGGCTTGTGGTTGGCATCCTTATAGTTTCTTTCGGGCGCGTTTAAGGGAATGCCTTTTTTATTCTCTTCCTCAAAATCAATAGCCGCCTGTTTTTTTGAAGGATGCACCTGTATGGAAAGCATATCTTTCACATCCAGCACTTTCAGCAAAAACGGCATGTTACCAAATGTTTCATACACGGTTTGGCCCAACACTTTTTGTGCGTTGTTTGCAACAAAATCTTTCAGTAAAATTTCCTGTCCATCATCAAAAGTAACGATGCAGTTTGCCTGCGGGTGCACTCCCATCCAGTACTCGGCATGGGGCTTCATATTTGGGTTTTCAATTTGCAGCAGAGAAGGAATAAAGGTGTGGCCTCCCCAGTCATAATGTTTTACATCTCCCTGAAGCGGAGCTAATTGTTGCGCCATAAAAATGTATTAACTTGTGGGTAAAGATACCTGAATGGCAACACATAATCAAGTTGGCAAAAGCGGCGAAGAACTGGCTGCGGGGTTTTTAAAAACGAAAGGATATGAAATATTGTACACCAACTGGCGGCATTCTTATTATGAAATTGACATCATAGCAAAGAAGGGAAACAAGCTGCATTTTATAGAAGTGAAAACACGCAGCACGGGTCTGTTCGGGCATCCTGAGCAAGGTGTTACTAAGAAAAAATTTAAGTTTTTACAAAAAGCCGCTCATGAATACTTACAAAAAAACCCGGGTAACGGCTGGATACAATACGATATTGTTTCCATTACTTTTCAAAAAAACAACAAGCCCGAATTTTTTTTAATGGAGGATGTGTTTTTATAGCAACCACATTTTTTAGAACCACTGTTTATAAGTACTTTTGATCATCAAAATTAAACGTTTATGATTATGAGCCAGTGAAATGCTTTGCACCAAAGAAGCATGAATATTTTGGCTTATTTCCATAGAGCATTAAAAACAAATAAAATATACACACATGAAGATCAGTAACATTGCTTTTGCTCTTTCTTTTACCTGGATGTTGACAGCCTGCGGCGGCGAAGCCACAGAAACTGCTTCAGAACCCTTTTGTAAAGATTCTTCCTGCATGTCTGAACCCATTAGGGTTACAAGCGATGCGCCTGGAAAACCTTTTGTAAACGTTACTTTTAAAGACTGTAAAATTGATTCTATTCATTCTGATAAAAGCGGCAAAGGCCTTTCAAGCAAAATTATTTTTTCTGAATTTATTCCTAACGAGATCAAACCATCAAAAGAAGCTTTTCAAATTGATATTATTGGCAGCAGTCACGCGTGGATGCGGTTTAACGATTGCGCCACCGGCCGTGGGTATGCTATCAAACTGGCATTTGATGAAAATGGAAGTGCGCAGAAAATAACCACCGCCATCAATAATTTTGATCCCAGGTATAAAGTGGCCGACAGCCTGGTGGCTTATTATGATAACACTTTTATTTATATCCGGGATATGAATACCGATAAGGTTGCCCAGCAATTGCTTACAGATGTAGGCGTTCGCAACCATGATGTGAATAAGCCGCATTCATTAATTGATTCAGTAAACATTACCAAAGAAAAGATATACGCTAAAATTTTGTTTGAAGGAAAAACCATCGAGCACGACAACGCGCTTGAGTTTAAATAACGCAATTAGTGTGGGACTCTTATAAAAAACATTTTAAGGCATACCTGCAGTTAGAAAAATCTTTATCAGATAACTCTACCGAGGCCTACCTGCACGATATTGATAAACTTACCGATTATCTCCGGGACCATGGCGAAACCAAGTCTCCCGGAGATATTTCTTTACAGGACCTGCAGCAGTTTGTGCAGTGGGTGGCGCAATTAGGTATGATGCCCACATCACAGGCCCGAATCATTTCGGGCATAAGAGCATTTTACAAGTATTGTATGCTGGAAGATATTGTAGCGGAAGATCCCTCGCTTTTGCTGCAAGCGCCAAAGCCTAAAAGGTCTTTACCGGATGTGCTTGGTTATGATGAAATAGAAGCCATCCTTGCGCAAATAGACGTAAGCACGCCGGAAGGCGCCCGCAATAAAGCAATCGTGGAAACCATGTACAGTTGTGGCCTGCGCGTGAGCGAACTGGTAAACCTGCGCATTTCCCAATTGTACCTGGATATTGGTTTTGTAAAAGTATTGGGCAAGGGCAGTAAGGAAAGGCTGGTGCCCATTGGCCGCGATGCTGTAAAATTCCTCAACATCTATTTAAAAGAAATTCGTGTACACATTGCCGTAAAGCCGGGCAGTGAAGACGTGGTTTTCCTGAACCGGCGCGGGCACCAAATGACGCGTGTGATGATCTTTTTGATCATTAAAGACCTGGTAAAAAAAGCGGGCATTAAAAAAACGGTTTCCCCGCATACTTTTCGCCATTCGTTTGCCACGCATTTAATTGAAGGCGGCGCCAACCTGCGTGCCGTGCAGGAAATGCTGGGGCATGAAAGCATTACCACAACAGAGATATACACCCACCTTGACCGCGAATTTTTAAGGCAGACCTTAGAGCAGTACCATCCGTCGTTTAAAAAGAGATAACCCAGCCGTTTGCATAAAAGGCACTGCGATGGAGCATGCAGTTTATGTTAGCTGAGTTTTACTCCTGAACACTGTTTTTTAAATCCATTTGAACGAAAGTTGAACCTTGCACAAATGTCCAATCGAAGCCTTACAGCCCCCCTTTTGGCAATACCTTTGTTGTGCGTTCGGCTTTTATTCAGTTTTGT
>JAFAFV010000240.1 GCA_023423285.1 Bacteroidota bacterium | reverse complement strand
TTTAAATACAGCATCTGGCGGCTCTACGTATATTGAAACAATTATAACACCTTCTGCTGGTTACGCTGTAAATATTTCAAATATTAATTTTGCTACCCGCTCTACTGGTACCGGCCCTACTGCATATTCTGTTCAAAGAGTATCTGGCACTTCAAATATTGAACTTGCGACAGGCACACTTACTACAAATTCAGCATGGGTATACAAGAATAATCCTGTTTCTATAGCCGGGGCAACAGATGAAGTTGTAACACTTAGAATTTACGGTTATGGGAATACAGGTTCGCCAAGCCAAAATACCGCCAACTGGCGGCTTGATGATATTGTAATTACAGCTTCTGCAATGATATTACCCGTTACTTTTGAAAAAGTACAAGCCATCACATCCGACCATCAATTGAAAGTACAATGGATCACCTCCTCTGAAACCAATAATGACCATTTTGAAGTGGAGGTTTCTAAGAACGGAAAAGATTTTATAAAAATCGCAACGCTCAAATCAATAGCGATACACGGCAATTCATCTGTTCCGCTTAAATATGAATATACCACACCTTCCGGTAAGATTGCTGCAGGGGCCTTTGCTTTCTTATTTGTGGCATTACTTACTGGTTTACGTAAGCATCGCACTATACATTTGGCATTGTTGGCTATACTTACCACAGCTTGCATTTTTCTCTCTTCATGTCAAAAAGATAATTTAAGTGGGGCAAATGCAGAAGATAAAATATTTGTGCGTATCGCACAGGTAGATATTGATGGAACAAAAGGATATTCAAGGATTGTGCAGGCAATACAAGAATAATTTTAAGCACAGCAGTCGAACAGAAGACCATTTCCCCCAAATGTTTTCGGGGAGCAAGCGCTCTGTTTAAAAAGTGTGGAGGATATCGGAGTCGAACCGACGACCTCTTGCATGCCATGCAAGCGCTCTAGCCAGCTGAGCTAATCCCCCGCAGGGCTGCAAATGTAACAGATTAAAATAAAGCAACCAATTTTTATACGAGAAAAACTAACCCCTTATCTTATCGGCCAATCGGCGCAATTTTATTGCTATTTTATGTTTGGGGTCTTCGCCGTATGGCGTGGGAAAAGGTATCTTTTCACCGGGACGTATCTTATCTGCAGTATCATATAATGTAGCGGCAATTTTTTCGCTTGTTTTGCCTGCAATTGTTAGCGCAGCATCAGGTACCACATCCTTTGCATCGGGAAGCACTGCTTTCACGTCAGTTTCCCTGATGGTGTCTGCAGCATCGTGCATAACAGAAACAATCTTGCGGTTTATGGTGGGTGCCACAATAAATTCAGATGCCTTTTTTACCACAAGCGGAACCAGCAACCGTGGAATGATACCGGCATTCCTGAGTAAAGATTTTCTAAGCAAAAAATTTGTGGCGTTAGCCACGCCTAAGCTTACCAGCGGGCTGCTGCCTGCAGCCTGCATTAAATTTGAAATAGTACGCTTACCTACCTGCAGATTGTTTCGTTTTTTATTTGAAAAAATCTTCAGCGGATTCATTTCATCCTTCATATCGGAAAATGAATTGCCAATATCGGCCTTATGCATTTTGATCTTTGCCTTCAGGCGTGCCTTTTCTTCCAACAGATCTTCTCTGTTATTAATAATAGGTTTTGTATCAATCATAAATATTCTTGATAATAATATTTCTTAAAAACGGAATGATGACTTTGCTTTTTAAAACGAGAATTAAAATAAGAATCAGTAATAAAAAACCGGCTACTATAAAAAAGCCCAGCATCGTGTTGCCCAGGGCCTGGCCTATCCAGTAGCTGGCGCCAAAGCCTGCAAAAAGAAATACAAAAAAACCCAGCGCCACCACCAGTACATTTACGATGAGCGATGAGCCGAGCTTACTTCCTTTATCAACACCATTAATTATACTAAGCCTGTAGTAGTCTTTTATAATCTCTTCTACATTTTCAGCCACGTTTTCTACTTTGTCCCTTATTTCAAACATAGAAATTGGTTGTTTTAATTTAAAGAAAAGGGTTGCTTTAAAACCTGATCTAAATAGTTATTGCTTCGTGAGCGTGCTATAAGTTCAAAGCGTTAATGCAACCCGTCCTTAATGGGAGATTTATTTTAGCTTAAGTTTGCTTTATATTCTTCCTGAGCATCAGAGTAAACATCTTGTGCTTTATTTTTTGTTTTTTTTAAACCCTGCTTTGCCTGTTTGTAAGCTTTATTTGAAAGGTCTGAAAGGTTTTCTTTACCCGAAGCGATAAGGCTTCCTAAAGAGTCTGCCCAG
The DNA here is from genome assembly GCA_023423285.1 of Bacteroidota bacterium. GTDB lineage: Bacteria > Bacteroidota > Bacteroidia > Chitinophagales > Chitinophagaceae > Niabella. The sequence continues at coordinate 14,824 of JAFAFV010000240.1, read as the reverse complement.
TCGTTAGCAGTATTTTTCACTTTCTTCCTTGTTTTCTGGCCTTCTTCTGTGTAGAATAATAAACCAATTGCCACACCTGCTGCTGCTGCACCAAAAATTCCCAGGAGGATTTTGTCTCGATTTTTCATGATATGTATTTTACGGTTAAATAATTTGATTATTAACTAATTACCATAAAAACCGTACCAAATCACCTTTTGACATTTTAATAATGAAAATATGTGACTATTATCATAACGTGAAGGGTTATGCATCAATTTGAATCGGGGAATATTTCTGCCATCATGCAGCGGGCGCTGCCTCCTCCGTTTTGTTCAATGGCATAGAGTGGGGCATGTAGGATGCGATTATATGCTTCCAGTTTTTGAATTTGCTCTAAAGTCAATGAGCGGTACGCCTGGGTAGACATGATTACAAACTTCTTTCGATGCCTGTTATGCACCTGAAGCATGTTACCGGCAAACTGGCTCATTTGTTTATGGCTGATAACGATTACCTCTTTTCCGGTTTGGATAAATTTTTTCATTAACATTTTATTTTCCTGTTCATCTGCAACACTGTCCATGCATATCACTACATACTCCCCAGCCATGCACATCATCACGTTGGTATGATAAATTTCTTTTCCCGCTTCATCCTTCGCGGTGAACAATACAGGCTCATATTCAAAATGCCTGCAAAAATCTGTAAGCACATCAGGGTGGGTTCTTGGCGACAAACAAGCGTACGCAATGCGATTCTCCCTGTCTAAGACCATACTGCCGGTGCTTTCCAGAAATTTATTCTGAGCTTCATAATGCGTTAGATCAACAACATTGCTGATGTGAAACTGATGACCAAGTTTTTCAATGATGCCCTTAGTTCTTTCTGTTCTCCTGTTGGTGGCAAACATTGGGTAGACCACTACCGTTCCGTTATTGTGAAAAGATGCCCAGTTATTAGGGAAGATTGAATCTGGCGTATGCGGTTCAGGTGTGTCATTTATAACGGTTACATCAATATCATTGGATAGAAGCACAGTTACAAAATAATCAAATTCGTTTTGAGCCCTAACATTAATATCCGCATCCAGTCCTGCGCGCTGAAAGGAATTGTTCACAGCAGTTTCAGTGTTGTAACTAAAAGCCACCGGGCGCACCATCAATATATGAGATGTGGTTTGCATTCCTGATTCGGTTTTACGTCAAATTGTCACGCAGCAAAGGCATGCTCATGCAATGAAAACCTCCCCGCGCGCGCGAAAGTTCTGCAGAAGGCATTATGATGAATATATCCTGAAGTTCATCAACGTTAACAGTTCCCTCTTCAAGTTGTTGCAACAACTCTTTTACATGGATGGTTTTAAAACCTGCTTTTAAAAAGCCTTCTGTTGTCTTATCATTACGATCGTAACCTACTACCACGCCTTCTTTCAAAGCCAGCACGTTGCAACTATCCGTCCATTGTTCGCGAAGGTCAAAAGGAAATTCACTGTTGCCTGAATAGATGAATTGTACAGGTTCCCTGCTTTCCAGGTCTTTCATACTAATGTCAGTCAGCAGGTCTTCTAAATTATCAAAGTATACCGGTTTGCTAATATTATCGGCGTGAAACTGAATTACATTAATCCCCTCTTCTTTTTGATGCGTCTCCAGCAACCGTTGCACTTCATCATCATGTTCTCTCTTTGCATATTTTTTGGAGAAGGTTCCCAGCAGCACCCACACATTTCTTTTTACCTGTGTAAAAATGGTGTCAATGTGCATGTAGTCGCGTTTTTTGGGAATTTTTACTACAGACACTTTGCTTACTACCTTCTTGTCAAACAATAATTTGATGGCCTGGTGTACTGCTTCGGCAGAGGTACGCTCGCTGATGCCGATGAGAACATGTTCTTTACTCACCACCATCACATCACCGCCTTCAAGTGTCACGCGTTTGCTTATCGTATCTTCCGGAACGAGAAAGTGGAGCGGACTTTCTGTGAGTTCAATGATCTTGTCTTGATAACCATTGAATAAAGGATGATGAAAAAAAATGTATTTCATCAGCAGTGTTTCACGCATTCGCGCCTGTTTGGCTGGTTTATTGAGTAAAATATGATCATTGATAACAATGCCAATATCTCTTGTAAAAATAAAATTAGGAACAGGTGGAAACAGCATATGATCATCGCTAGTTGCGCCTGAAATGAAAATCTTACTTAGCTCGGCTGGTGCATTGTTCATTAGTTGGCTCTGCACTTCAAAAGAACAATTTTCAATGGCGCATACAGAGGCCACCAGTTTTGCTCTTATTTCTTTATCGTGCAAAATACCCGTGAGCAGCCACTCAATTTCTATTACATTTTCTGAGCGGTAAAACGCATCGCTGCAGGGCTTATAAAACGCGCGGCCATTACCATCCACATTGGCCAGCCTGCCTTTTATTTTTTCAGGATCCAGAAAATACAGCAGCAGCTTGATGTAATAATCATATTCGTTACTACGAATGGTTTTGAGATGAACAATATCTTCAAACAACCAATCCTGCGCTTTTGAAGGTACTACTTTGCCCAGCCCACTGTCAGGGCTGTGTAGCAATAATCTTTTTAAAGACCCGATTTCCGAAGTAACATTGATTTTTGGCTTATCTGACATAAAATTATTTTGCGAATCACAAGCAATGTATACTAACTTTTATCCTTATCAAAAATAGCACAGTAACGAAAATAATAAAATTAATAAGTACCGATAAAATAAAAGCCGCTGTTAAAGCGGCTCTTATTAGATAAAAAAATAACAGACTATATGAGTAAAAAATTGACTATGGCTTTAAACTTAGGGTAGCGGTATTTGTTGATGTGGTCTTTCCGGCAGCTACCACTACATTTGAAATGGTGCTGTCCTTATATTTTGTAAGGCTATCAGCATTCAGAAAAATATTGTAGGTACCTGCAGCCAAGTTGGTGAACCTATAAAATCCAGGACCGTGAACGGAGCCTGGTGTTTCTGGCAAAGCAACTCCGATTGTATCGGTACCCTTTAATAGGTAAACCGTTGTTTTAGATTCGGCCGGAAGAACGAAACCACTGATTGAACCAAAATCTGGCGTTACAGTTGTGGCTTTAATAACAGGTTTTAAATTATACATGCCATTGCCTCTTGCAACCACGGATCTTGCCGCATCAAAATCCAATGAAATATGATAAATGCCATCAGGAACAAGGGTTTGATTTAAATTAATTTTTAAACCACTTTGTTGCGCAGAAGGAGTTGTCAATTCATGTGTGGAACCATCTTTTAACAATACCATATTGCCTGTTTCATTCAGGATCAGGCGTATTTGTGATATTTTACCAGCAGGTAAAGCTAACGGTTCGCCCATAAACATATAGTCACCGTTTCGCAGCTCTAAAAGGTCTATTGGCTGTGCAAACGCCGGGCCAAGCGGGTATGTTACCCACTCGCCGCCTTTTGTACCTTCAGGGGCATTTTCAGCTTCGGCATTGCCAACATTAATTCTAACCTCTTTCACACTTATATAAACAGCCTCGTAATCAGCAGGTGCATCAGTAAGGCTTAGCTGTACTTTAGCATTACCATTCGTAGGTGAGTCAGAACTTTCACTTTTAGAGCACGACGTGAATGAGAGCAAGCCAGCTCCTGTAATGAATAATAAGAAACGTTTCATAAAAATTGGATTAAGATTTTTTTAATAATTTTCATTAGATGTTTCAAACATAGAGCTCTAAAGTGAAGAAATAATGAAGACAGAAGAAGAAAGCAAATATATCTGTTAAGAAAACTATAAATGGCCTGCATTGAATAGAATAATGAAGGTAGTTCCTTCGGGAGGTGTTGATTGAACAGTGATACTGATCTTTTGATATTGCATGATCGATTTTACGATAGAAAGTCCCAGGCCATACCCTTCAGTTGACTGGTTGGATTTTTTGAAGCGGTTAAAAATATCATTGACCTGTTCTTTGGCAATACCAATACCGGTGTCCTTAATATAAACTGCATATTTGCCGTTACCCAATTCATCCCAAACCTCAATGCGGCCACCATTCCTGTTATAGCAGATAGCATTGTTTAAAATGTTATAAAAAAGCTGAAATAATAAATCCCGGTTGAGATTTTTTAAAACAACGTTTTCATTCATTTGTCGTGTAAATTTTAGTTCTTTCTCTTCCAGCCGGTGCAACAATTCTTCCATCACTTCTTTTAGTAAAACAGCTGGCCGCACAGTGTCATTACGTATATATTGTTCATTTTCTATTCTTGAAATTAATAGCAGGGAACTTACGATTTTCTTTAGCCTGTTAAGTGTTCTTTTTACTTCTTCTAATTTTTGATATTGCGCGTCCGATATATCTTCAGCAGTGCTCATGTTCTCGATTTTGCTTTGCATTATGCTGATAGGAGTCATTAGCTCATGTGATGCGTTGGATGTAAATTCTCTTTCTTTTTCAAAAGCACTGTGCACATGATCCATTAGCTCTTTTATAGAACGATCAAGGTACTTAAAATCGTACGTACTGGTCTTAACCGGTTTTAATTGTTCTTTAAAAGGAAATTTTTGGTTCCTCAATTTTGTCTTAATGATTTCGCTTAACGGAGAAAGAATATTTCTTGTATATATATAATTGCTGATAAATACCAAAAGTGTAAGAAGCAGCAATACATAAAGAACTGTTGTCTGCAAAACCCGGGCTTCATCTTCGATCGCTGATATTTTTTTCGCGATCTCAAGCAGGTAGTTGCGCCCGTTGGCATGTAATGTTGTGGTTAATACCCTGTAATTGATGGTGTCACCATCTGCAAAATATCTTGTTGCTGTTTGTAAATGAATAGTTTCATAAACCGTGTCCGACGGTTCAAGTGAAATGAACTCATCCTTCAGCATTGTGTAGCTTCCGTACTCTTGCTGGCCCTGCATGTAAAAATCAATGCCTTTTTGTTTGATCGCCCTTAGCACCTTTTCCCGTTGTTGTTCAAGGCTCTTGTTTGTATTTCTGAATGAAACTTGCTTAACCATGACCGGGAGTAGCAATACGAAGAATATCACTATAGCTAACTTTGAAATAGCTGAAAAAAGTGTAAGTTTGGTAAGAAGCTTCACTCGTAAACTTTTACTTTATAACCGATGCCTCTAACAGTTTCAATCCAATCCACAGGGCCATGCGCGCTTAATTTTTTTCGAATGTTTTTTATATGAACATCAATATAATTTGAATCATAGTCGTCATCAGCAAACTCTCCCCATAAATGTTCACTTAATTGCATCCGGGACAAAGGCCTGTTTTTGTGCAGGATCAGGTAGTTTAACAGGTCAAATTCTTTTTTCGATAATTCGATTTCTTTATCCTTATAATTAATAGTGCGGGATTTAAGATCCACAGTAAAGCCGTCAAGGTTCACGCGTGCATCTGTCATATTGAATTTGCGCCGCGTGATGGCGTGCATGCGGGCAATTAATTCATGCAGCGAAAAAGGCTTTGGCAAATAATCATCCGCTCCCATTTCCAGTCCTTTGATGCGGTCTTCCACGTTCCCACGCGCTGTTAAAATAATTACGGCAATTTCGGGAGTATCTTTTTTAACCTCTTCCAAAAGTTGAAATCCATCCTTGTCAGGAAGTCCAATATCGAGTAATAGAAAATCGTAAGAATTATTATCACATTTATCTAAGCCCTCCTTCCACGAATGCGCTATATCACAGATGTAATGCGATTGTTTTAAGAAGGACTCTATTTCATTAGCTAAAGATTGTTCGTCTTCAACAATTAAAACCTTCATGAGTATTTCTTTTAAAATTGATAGTAAGCGCTAATTGTAAAAAAAGAATGAGCGCTGCCTGGCTCCGAAGCTACGTTATTTCCCAGCACCGACAATTGATAGGCCGCTTCAAACATATAGGAAGCACGGCTGTAAGAAACAGGAATTTTAAAATTATACGAGAGCAGGCCGAATTTTTTATATTCTGAAGTTATTTCCTGTGGTGGGCCGGGAACGGGTGGCTTCCCTTTGTTATTTCTTTTTTCCCGGTAAGTGCTGTAAAACTGTTGTGTGCCGCTGATGACATCAATTTGTGGGGTAATGCTAATGATAGCTTTGGTATTTTTTGTATAAAAATCAAATGCTTTTGAATTGCTTAACGTTAAAAAATAATCTGAAGACTCTTTGCCAAAAGCATAATCAAAACTAAGACCTGTTGTAAATAAATGGTTATATGCAAGAGTGGCACTTGCCACACCAGGATTAGAGGCTTGTAAAAAAGGTGAATTCTCAGGATAGAATGTATGCGTGTAATTGATATCTCCTGTCAGCTTTTTGGTGATTGCAAATTCATAACCAGCGCTCAATGCCGACGCTGATACAAGACTGCTATCGCTGAATAGCTTATACGCTAACCCTGAAAAATAACCTCCAAAAGGAAACCTAACCACGCCCGCCAATGCCAAATAAGGCATTCTTTCTCCAGCCACCTGACCGTAATAGTTGACGTTGTTACTGTAAACCGTAGCCAATGTAAAAGTAGTTTTTTCAGCTTCGGATGAGTCGGTAGTTGAAACAAGGCTATCAGCCTCCTGAGCATTTAAGTTTTCAAAAGAAAAGCTACCGGCTAAAAAAATAACCAGTAGCTTACCTGTATAATAAAAAAAATTTAAACCCCTCATCTTAGCCATCTAAATTTTAGGACCAACTTTTGGCCTGACAATTTTTCCTGGTTTTATTTTCGGCCCTACTACTTTTGGCTTAGGCATAGGCCTCGCTTTTGGAACTTCTTTTATTTTAGGCGTTTTAGCGTTGTTAGGTTTTTTACTTTTAGTAACCGGAACGGGTTGTTTTTTGATAGGAACGGTATCAAAAACTGCAAGCAAAAAATCATGTTTGTTTATTTCGGCACGGTGGTTAGCAGCCGAAGCAACAGTTGGTGCAAAAAGCACAGCAGAAAAAATCAGATATTTTATGCAAGAAGTCAATTTCATTTATAAATCAGAATAAAGGTACGGATTAAAAAGGCCTATCAATGATGACTGTTTTTATTTTTTGATAGGTGAGCTACACTACACTATTAAGTGCTGCCTATGCACGCCTGAGGCAGGTGGAGCGGGCTCTGCTACAGGCTTACTTAGGCCTATGCAGTGGGCGAAGCCAAAAGAGCGCTAAGGATTAATAATTTTGTTTTCATCAGATAAGTGTTTAATGGTAATGGTCTTTATAAAAATGGTTATGATCTGTTACTTAAGTACAAACTTATCATTGAAACATGAAGATATGATGAAAATTCCTGCCCGTTATTTATTCAGCCACTACAACTATAATAAACATTGATCCGATTATTGATTTAACGCATTATTTAATTTCTGCACATCCAGTTGTTTTTCCCAACGGGCTACCACCACCGTAGCCACAGCATTGCCGCAAAGATTAGTAAGCGCGCGGCATTCAGACATAAACCTGTCAATGCCCAGGATCAAAGTCATACCCGCAATAGGAATTTCCGGCACTACCGCAAGTGTGGCGGCAAGCGTAATAAAACCGGCGCCTGACACGCCCGCTGCTCCCTTTGAGCTAAGCATGGCAACCAGCAACAACACTATCTGACTGCCAATAGGCAGGTCAATATTACAGGCCTGCGCTATAAACAACGACGCAAGGGTCATGTAAATATTTGTTCCGTCAAGATTAAATGAATAACCGGTTGGTATAACAAGGCCAACAACTGATTTCGCGCATCCTGCATTTTCCATTTTTTGCATAAGCGCAGGAAGCGCTGCCTCGGACGAGCTGGTACCTAAAACCAGCAGCAATTCATCTTTTATGTATTTTAAAAACTTGAAAATTGAAAATTTATTGTACCAGGCCACCAGCCCTAATACTACCACTACAAAAAAAGCTGAGGTGACATAAAAAGTACCCACAAGGAACAAGAGGTTGGCTATAGATTGGATACCATATTTACCAATGGTAAAGGCCATCGCGCCAAAAGCGCCAACCGGCGCCAGCTTCATCAAAATTTCAACGATCTTAAACACAGGGTGCGATACGGCGTGCATGAAGTCAAGCACAGGTTTACTCTTGTCTATCGTTAATGCCAGCGCCACCCCAAAAAGAATGGCAGCAAATAATACCTGCAAAATATTGCTACCACTCAACGGACTCATAAGGGTTTGCGGAATGATATTGAGGATAAAATTCAGCAATGATGAATCGTGCGCTTCATCCACATATTTTGATACAGCTCCAAAGTCGAGCGTTGAGGGGTCAATATTCAAACCCTTACCCGGCTGTACCACATTTGCCACAACCATACCTATAATTAAAGCAAGCGTGGAAAAGGTTAAAAAATAAATGAATGCTTTACCTGCCACGCGCCCCACTTTTTTCAGGTCGCTCATAGAGGCAATGCCCACCGTTACTGTAATAAAGATCACCGGCGCTATAATCATTTTCACCAATTGAATAAAGCCATCGCCAAGTGGTTTCATTAGTTCGCCGAACGATGGATAAAAATACCCCAGCGCAATGCCGGCCACTATGGCAATCAGCACCTGTATGTACAATACTTTATAAAAGGGTTTCTTTTGTTGCGTTTTGGCTCCGGTATCAAGAATCATAGCAATGTTTTGCGGTAAATATATTTATTTACAGGGAAAGGCCCCGGGTAAAAAATCAGGCTTTCACATATAAGCAATACATTACATTTGCCGCAAAGTAGTGCAGCATGCAGGCATCCATTATTACAATTGGCGATGAACTTTTAATTGGCCAGACCATTGATACCAACAGCGCTTTTATTGCACAGGAGTTTAATAAAATTGGGTTGTGGGTTAAAAGAAGAATTGCCGTTGGCGATCATTTTGAAGACATCTGGAACGCGTTGGATGAAGAAGCCCGGCATTCGCAGATCATCATCATTACCGGAGGCCTTGGCCCTACGGCTGATGATATTACAAAACCGTTGCTGTGCCAGTATTTTGGCGGACAACTGGTATTAAATGAAGAAGTGCTTCAACACATTGAACATTTATTTAAAAATGTTTTTAGGCATAAAACGCCTTTGTTGAAGCGGAACATGATGCAGGCAGAAGTGCCTGATGTGTGCACCGTGCTTTTTAATGAGAGAGGTACTGCGCCAGGGATGTGGTTTGAAAAAGACGGAGAAAATGGGGAAAAAAGGATTTTCGTTTCATTGCCTGGTGTGCCGCATGAAATGAAAGGACTACTGCTTGACGAAGTGATACCCCGCCTTAAAAACGTATTTGAATTTGGAGCCGTGTTGCACAAAACTGCCATTACTTTTGGTATGGGCGAATCTGCCGTGGCAGAGCTTTTGCAACCGTTTGAAAATACTTTACCGCAGCATATAACATTAGCATACCTGCCCAGTTTTGGAATGGTAAAAATGCGGCTGACAGCTAAAGGCGACAATGAGAAAGCATTGGTAAAAGAACTGCACAGCTACTTTGAGCAACTTTGCAGCCAGGTAAAAGAAATTTTAATTGCAGAGGAAGATGTTCCAATGGAAGTGATTGTAGCCGGGTTGCTGAAGCGGCATGGAAAAACCCTGGCAACTGCAGAGAGTTGTACTGGTGGCAATATAGCACGCCTGATCACAAGAGTGGCAGGCTCATCGGCGTATTTTAATGGCAGTATTGTGGCTTATGCCAACGAGGCTAAAGAAGGAATTTTAAAAGTAAAGCACCAAACGCTTGAGATCCACGGGGCAGTAAGTGAAGCCACAGTTACAGAAATGGTGAAAGGCGCTATTGAAGCGCTGAATGCTGATTACGCGGTGGCAACTTCCGGCATTATGGGGCCGGGCGGCGGCAGTGATCAAAAACCCGTAGGCACTGTATGGATTGCTGCGGGCAACCGTGAAAAAATTGATACCAGATTGTTGCAGTTACGCTTTGACCGGGCTTATAACACAGAGGTGACAAGCGTGCAGGCGCTGAATTTTTTACGAAAGTTCATCACAGAGAACCCGTAAGCGACAAATCGTTATTTTTGTACAGTTGTGTAGTATATTGTTATTGCCGTATTTGCAGGATGCGTAATAGCACCACAGTACAACTGTGCGACGCAAGTATGGCGAGATATGCACGCAACCGGCATCATAAAAAAAATTAGCATGGCAATAGTTGATCTTGTAATGCCCAAAATGGGAGAAAGTATTATGGAGGCTACCATTTTAAAGTGGCTGAAACAGGTGGGCGATTCTGTAAGGATGGACGAGAGCATTTTAGAAATTGCTACCGATAAAGTAGATACCGAGGTGCCATCGACAGCCACAGGTGTGATAGAAGAAATCTTGTTTCAGGAAAATGATGTGGCGCCTGTAGATGCCGTGATCGCGCGCATCAGAACTGAAGATGATAAAACTGCTGAAGCGCAACCGGATATTGAAACTATACCTGAAGCCGGAGAAGAACAGGAAGCAATACCAACCTATGAAGCCGCCGCTCCAACACCTCAGTCAGGCACTTCAATGGCAAAATTTTATTCTCCGCTTGTTTTGAATATTGCTGCCAGCGAAGGCATATCATTGAGCGAGCTGGAAAACATTGCAGGCACTGGCAACGAAGGCCGCGTGACCAAAAAAGATATACTGAATTATGTGGCCAGTCGCCATAAGAGTGCTGCCACACAGTTGAAGCCGCAAATGACGGTGCAGAAACACGAAGCTACTACGGAAACCTTACAGGTAGGGCATTACAGCGGCAACGTGGAAGTGGTGGAAATGGACCGCATGCGCAAACTGATTGCAAACCACATGGTCCACAGCAAACAAACCAGCGCGCACGTAACCAGTTTTTCTGAAGCCGATGTAACCAACATGGTGCTGTGGCGGGAAAAAGTGAAGCATGAATTTGAAAAAAGAGAAGGCGCAAAACTGACTTATACGCCGCTTATTATTGAAGCTATTGTTCGCTGCATTAAAAAATTCCCGATGATCAACAGTATGGTAGACGGGGATAAAATCATCATTAAAAAAGACATCAACATAGGCATGGCCACAGCGCTGGCCAACGGCAACCTGATTGTGCCGGTGATTAAAAACGCCGACCAGCTAAACCTGGTGGGGCTTACCAAAAATGTAAACCACCTTGCCGATGCCGCGCGCAATGGTAAGCTTAAAGCAGATGATACCCAGGGCGGCAGTTTTACTTTCACCAATGTGGGCACTTTTGGCAGCCTGATGGGCACGCCAATTATCAATCAACCACAAGTGGCTATTATGGCCGCGGGTGTTATTAAAAAACGTCCTGTTGTGATGGAAACCGCGCAGGGCGATAGCATCGCCATCCGCCACATGATGTACCTGAGCATGAGCTATGACCACCGCATTATTGACGGTAGCCTGGGCGCTACTTTTGTAACGGCCGTAGCCAAGGAATTGGAAAATTTCAGGGAACAGGATTTTTAGTGTCAATTGCCACCATTGCTGCCGGCAATAACAAAAAACTAACGATAAGAAAAATATGATACCGGATTACCAATAGCTAATGCTTCCTATACTCAAATTAGTTGCAGACGGACAAGAGTATAAATACAGAGACTTGATTGAAAGTTTGGCAAACGAATTTCAAGTAACAGACGAAGAAAGAAAGGAACTTTTAGCAAGTGGGAATCAGGCGGTTTTTGACAACCGCGTTGGTTGGGCAAAAACATACCTTAAAAAAGCTGGACTTCTTGACTCACCTAAACGAGCAGCTTTTGTAATTACTGACCTTGGCAGGCGAACCTTAGCGAAAAATCCTGATCGTATTGACGCAAAATACCTAAGACAATTTCCAGCTTTTTTGGAATTTCAAAACGCCTCACGTAATAACGGTGGTATTGAAGAAGAAGAAAGCATAACCATTGAAACGATCGAACAAACTCCTGAAGAAAATTTAGATAGAGCTTATCAACGGATTAGAAAATCGTTAGCATCTGAACTTATAAATAAAGTCGTTGAGCTTTCCCCAGCTTTTTTTGAACGACTTGTAGTTGAACTTTTAGTAAAAATGGGCTACGGCGGTTCGATAAAAGACGCTGGAAAAGCAATGGGAAAAAGCGGTGATGAAGGAATTGATGGAACAATAAAAGAAGACAAACTTGGGCTTGACATTATCTACATTCAAGCCAAGAAATGGAAGCCAGGAAATATTGTTGGAAGACCGGAACTTCAAAAATTTGTTGGTGCGCTTGCCGGACAAGGAGCTAAAAAAGGAATTTTCATTACAACATCAACCTTTACAAAAGAAGCATGGATTACACACCAAGAAATGAAACAAAAATTGTTCTTATTGACGGTACTCAATTAGCTCAACTGATGATTGACTACAATCTAGGCTGCACAACACAGCAAACATACGAGCTTAAAAAAATTGATAGCGACTATTTCGGCGAAGAATAAAATAATTTGTATTATATAAAACCAACGCTTTTACTTCCCCACAAATCTGTGATCGCTCAATGTTTTCATAAAAGCAATCAGGTCTTGCTTCTCCTGTTCTGACAAATGGTATCCTTATTTTATGATTTAAACGAATGTGGTGTACGGCTTTAAAAATTGAACTGTAATGAAGTGAACAGGTTACGACCCATTCTGGGAATATTGCCCCAATCGGCGTAAGTGCTGTAATAAGTATTCAATAAATTTTCAGCACCGAGCTGGAAAACGGTTTTAACCTTGCCAACGTAGAAAGTATAATCTGTCGAAGCATTCCAAACGAAATAAGCAGGTGTCTGGTCTTCGCCATATTCTGCACTGTATTCTCTTTGTACAGCATCGCCGTTTATTGATGTCTGTATGCCAAGATTTCCGTGCATCCAATGCAGAGAAGTCTGATAATTCAATGGACGGATAAAGGGCAGATTACCGCCAAGATGATCCGTGGCGCGTGCATAAGTAAGAGTTCCCTTCCAATGCAGGTGTTCTAAAATATCGTAATTGGCGTTTCCAGCGATGTTGAAAATACGGGCATGAGGCAATGGTTGGTAGCCTTTCACACCAACTGATTGGTAATTCATGGGGCTGCCCAGACTTAAAATTTTTCCAACGATATAATGTTTAATATGGAAATAGTTGACCCGGGCAGACATGCCCATTCTCTGAGTTTTAAAACCTGCGGCCGCATTGGCTTCATACGATACTTCGTTTCTTAAACCAGGATTACCAATATAATCATAACGGTCAAAACTGTTGTAAATATAATATCCATACCCTTCCGAAACAGACGGTGCTCTTTGGCCATAACCGGCCCCAACGGAAAAATTGTACTGATCAATATTAAGTTGATAACCTGTATGCAATGCCGGCAACATCCTGCTTTTTTCCTGCGGCGTACCGGGATGAAAGATCCAGTTGAAATCCACGTACCTGGAATGGTTGTAGTGATAACCTAATGATCCGCCGAAATTCAAATGGTTGTTTTTATTAATCTCCCAGTAATTGTTCATGGCAAGACTGGCAAAGCCCGTGGTAATCCCCGGCCAACTGTACGCAAACATGGTTGTGTTGCTTCTATCTTGCGGGTACATACGCATTTCTGCAATAGACAGGTTGCTGTAAGCATTTAGTCGGAGCTCAGAATTCAGGTTGCCGTGCTTTATTCCGGCCTGCGAAAGCAAACCATATGTAGTACTCCAGCCTGGCATATCCATATGAACCAGGTTCTCAGGCCGGTGCGTATCGTCCATGTAATGTTCAATAGTATTAAAATAAAGTTTGGTGTCCCACACCCTGATCAATCCTTCTTCAAAAAGTTGCTTGTATGATACGGATGTAATCAGCGCGCGGGAGAGCCACAGATCCATTGGTAACGCGGGAAAACCTACGTCTTTAGCCACATCAAAAATGGCATCTACTTTTACTGATGAAAGCCGGCCGGTTTTGTAGGCCATGCCCAGCGAAGTGTTCAGCTTGCTATATTGGGAATGCTTTACCTCGTTGTTATGACCATCGTAATAATTACCAGCTTTTCTAAAAGCAACACTTGCATCTGCCACAAATTTTTGTGATGAATAAGACACATTTCCCAGGTTTAAAAATTGTTTATTATTCAGTTCAAATCCTGCCTGATATGCTCCACTCCATTTTTTTTCAAGGCCAAATGCCGTGCTTTTCTTCTTCAGGTCAATGCTTCCTGCAACCGTTGCGCCATGCATGCTGCCTGCCTGCCCGGATGTGATATCAATACCCGAAAGATTATTGCTTTCCACGTACGAAGTAACCGGGTCCATCTTATCGGTGCAGGCGCCAAACACGTGCATGCCGTCAATTGTAATGGAAGAGCGTTCTATGCTCATATTGTTAAGTAATGGCTCCCAGGCAAACGCGCCACGTTTGATAAAACTTATAATGTCAGATGATGAAAGGTACTCATCTACTGAAACAGCCAGCTTCATATCGGTTTCGATCTTCTTTTTAGCGGCCGTTGTTATGGTTACCTCACTTAGTGTTGCAGAGCTGTCTTTCTTCTCCTCTGTTACCTGGGCACTGGCTTTTATTCCTGCAAAGAGAAAACAACTCATTATAAAAAATATTTTCACTAATTAATTTTTTTTACAGTCAGAATAAAATATCAATATGCAATTCGCTTTTCACCCCTTCTTTTCCGGGTGTAAAATCTTTTGGCACCTCTGTACCTTTTATAATTCTGCCATTTTGGTTCAGCATGATAAAATTCAGCGTCCAGTTACCGGTCATGGTATAATTCACAACGCCATGATACAAGCCATCACCTTGCTGCGTAAGGTCTTTATTATTTGGCGAAGAATGATTGCCCATGGACGGCCCAGGCATCCGCGGATCGAGCAGCAACTTATAATTGCTTACTTCTGTGTAAGAAAATTGCGCAGGA
>JAFAFV010000223.1 GCA_023423285.1 Bacteroidota bacterium | reverse complement strand
CACGGATATTATAAGTTTCAGGCATTTCCTTTTTTTCACAGGCGCCTTTGCAAAGCAGCTTGTGCAATTGCTCATCATATACAATGGGCGATATAAAACACAGTCTTGGGCAAAGCTCAAACTCATTGACCAACTGGCGTAAAGCCGCTTTTGCATTTTCAATATGATGGTAACTGCACAGCGCTTCGCTGCCTTTGGCAAGCTTATCTATGGCCAGGCGTATGTAGCCTGCCTGGTCTTCGTAACAAATAATACCGTAAATATCTTCCCTTCGTTTTTGTGCCGCGTTAAATTTTGGCCACAGCCTTTTTATTTCTGTTGATTCCTTTACAGCCGCTGCCAGTTCTGTACCGCATTCTTCAAAACTGATGTTGTGCACATAGCGCATAAAGTTTTGCTTTTGCCTGCCAGTAGAATTGTTGCTGAAATGACTGCTGACGCGGTAGCGAATGTTTTTGGCTTTGCCCACGTATACCACCTTTCCTTTTTCATCATGAAAATAATACACTCCGGCCGTATAAGGCAGCCTGTCAAAATCGCTTTTAGGAACATTGGGTGGCAACACCTGTTCTCCTGAAGTACGTTTCAAACTTTTTTCAATATGCCCCTCCTTGTCATGTGCAAGCAGCATTTGAAACAGCGCCACCGTGGCATCGGTATCTCCGCCGGCCCGATGCTGGTTCACGTGTTTTATCCCCAATGCAAGGCAAATTTTTCCCAGGCTATACGACTGATGGCCAGGAAAAATTTTTCGGCCGAGCCTTACGGTACAAAGTTTTGGGCTGTTAAGCTGGTAACCGCAATACTGTAATTGGCTTTTGATAAACGAATAATCGAAATTAACGCTGTGCGCCACAAATATCTTGTCTTTAAGAATCTCATATATCTCTTCGGCAATTTCTTCAAACAGTGGCGCCTCCTGTACCATCTCGTTGGTAATACCAGTCATAGCCATTATATAAGGCGGAATTTTATGCAAGGGATTTACCAGCGTTTCATAGCGCTGCACCACTATTCCGGCTTCTACAACCTGGATACTGATCTCAGTAATCCCGCTTGCGGCCGCATAGCTGCCAGTAGTCTCTATATCAACTATTGCATATTGCATTACTATGTTTGAAAAGGTTAAATTCCCTTTCGAGGATAATTTTTCCTGCATAAAGCAAACCGCTAATTTCGTAAAAATTTACAAATGGCCGATGACAATAAATACCTAATGTTTCACAACCGCCTGGCAAAAGTGTTCCGCCATTTGTCAAAAACAGCACGGCGCCAGGGCATTAGCTGTTACCGGATTTATGATCACGATCTTCCTGAATTTCCTTTTTCCATTGAAATATATGAAGATAAAGTGAGCGTAGCCGAATACAAACGCCACCACCACCTGAGCGATGAAGCCCACGCGCAGTGGATGGAAAACAGCCTGAAAATTATTGCAGAAGTATTACAAATTCCCGCTGAAAATATTTTTACACGACTGCGCCGCCGCAAACCCGGCAGGCTTGGGCAATACCAGAAAACCGATACAGCACTAAACGAGTTCATCGTTCAGGAAAACGGGCTGAAGTTTATTGTCAACCTTAGTGATTACCTGGATACAGGACTTTTTCTCGACCACCGCATTACACGCAAAATGGTGATGGACGAAAGCGCCGGCAAACGAGTCCTGAATTTATTTGCTTATACAGGTTCATTCTCAATTTATGCAGCGGCTGGCGGCGCCTCTAAGATCACCACAGTTGACCTTTCTAAAACTTATTTACAATGGGCTGAAAAAAACCTGCATTTAAACGGTTTTCAGGGCCCGCAATATGAAATCGTTCATGCCGATGTGCTGCAATACCTGAAAACACTGGCACCAGTTTCTTTTGATATTATTGTGATGGACCCGCCCACGTTTAGCAACAGCAAGCGCATGGAAAATTTTCTGGACATTCAAAAAGACCATGTGGAACTTATTAACAATTGTATGAATGGCCTGTCTGACGAAGGCATTCTATACTTTAGCACCAACTTTACGAAATTTCAATTACAGGCAGACAAACTTCGCGCTACTACACTAAAAGACATTACCAAAGCCACCACACCTTTTGATTTTGAAGGAAAATTAAAAAGATGGTGCTATCGAATTTCGTGATCGCTGGTTCAGTATTGTTTGATCTTAACTGCAAACGTTGGAAATGCATGAATGCCCGCCTGGCGTACTGCTTAAACATTTTTTTTTAACTTCCCCGTTTAAACAAATCCATCCACTATGCTACATGATCGTCGCACGTTTATAAAGCAATCTGCAATTATAGCTGCAGGTGCAGGCCTGGCATCTGCCATACCGGTAGATGTTTTAGGCGCTGTAAGAAAAAGAGTTTCTGCCAATGATAAAATAGGCATTGGTGTCATCGGCATTAAAGGCCAGGGCTGGAGCAATCTTACCAATATTCTTAAAAATTCTGAAACACAGTGTGTGGCGATTTGTGATATTGATGATGCCATCATTAACCGTAGAAAAAACGATCTGCAAAAAATTGCTTCCACGACGCCAGCTATTTATAAAGATTACCGAAAAATGCTGGCAGACAAGAATGTGAATGTGGTGATCATTGCAACGCCCGATCACTGGCATTGCCTGCAATTGGTTGATTCGTTAGCGGCAGGCAAAGATGTTTTTTGTGAAAAGCCGGTATCAAACTCTGTGTATGAAGCCCAGGTGATGAACAGGGCCGTGAACCAGTCAGACCGCATGGTGCAGGTAGCGCAATGGCAGCGCAGCCAGAAACATTTTAAAGATGCCATTGATTTTGTGCATTCTGGCAAACTGGGTAAAATATCTTCCACCAAAGCATGGATGTATCGGGGTGGAACTGCACCGCTGCCAGTTGTGCCAGACAGCACAGTGCCGCAGGGTGTGGATTATGACATGTGGCTGGGGCCGGCTAAGAAAAGACCATTTAACAAAAACCGTTTTCATTACGAGTTTCGCTGGTTTTGGGACTATGCCGGCGGCCTGATGACAGACTGGGGTGTGCATTTGATTGATATGGTAATGATGGGTATGAAGACTGATGCTCCAAAGTCGGTGATGGCAACCGGCGGTAAATATATTTTTGCAAACGATGCCCGCGAAACACCCGATATTCAAACAGCCCTGTATGATTTTGGTGATTTTCAAATGACGTGGGAACACAACATGGCCACGGGCGTAGGCCTTTACAACATGCAGCACGGCATTGCCTTCATTGGCGAAAAAGGAACCTTGCTACTCAATCGCCAGGGTTGGGAAGTGAGGCCGGAAAAAGATAAGCTCGAGGCGTTGCCGTGGACAAAAGCCTCCGACTCCGGATTAGAACTGCATACTGCTAATTTTATCAGTGCCGTAAAAAACCGCAAAAAAAATAATCTTAATTGTCCTTTTGATGCAGGCGCAAAAGTAGCAGTGGTGAGCCACATGGGCAATATTGCCGTTCGCACGGGCAAAAAGATATATTGGGACGCTGCTAAAAATAAATTTGACCTGCCTGAGGCAACGAAGCTCATCAAACCCGGCTATTACAACGGCTGGAAACTACCGCAGCTATAATTGGGGTTCAATATAATTGATGAATGATTTGCTAAAATGTTCCCGTATAGCAGGTAAAACATTTTCAGGTCATTTATTCCTTTATATTATCTTCGCAACTTAATGAACATTCTCATTAAAAAAGCCGTTATTGTTGACCCCACCTCTCCTTTCAATGGTCAAATTGCAGACATCCTCATTTCTAAGGGAACCATTACTTCCATTGATGCAAACATTATTTCCTCAGCAGATAAAACCATTGAGGTAGAAGGATTGCACGTATCGCCGGGATGGATGGATATTTTTGCAGACTTTGCCGACCCGGGTTACGAGTTTCGCGAAACTCTTGAAAGCGGAGCCAAAGCCGCAGCCGCCGGCGGCTTTACTGATGTTTGCGTTTTACCCAATACCAAGCCAGCCATAGACCAGAAAGCTGTAGTAGAATATGTTGTGCAGAAGGCGAAAAAGCTGGCCATAAACATTCACCCGCTGGGCTGTATTACAAAAAATGCTGAAGGAAAAGAACTGGCCGAAATGTATGATATGAAGATGAATGGCGCCATTGCTTTTTCAGATGGCATTAAGCCTGTACAATCTGCTGGTGTGCTGGTAAAAGCCCTGCAGTATGTACGTTCATTCAACGGTGTGATACTTCAAATTCCCGATGATAAGACCATCCACCCAAACGGACTTGTAAATGAAGGCATCACCTCCACACGCCTGGGCCTGCCCGGCAGGCCTGAAATTGCTGAAGAGGTGCTGGTGGCGCGTGATATCAAACTGAATGAATATGCCGAATCTCAATTGCATTTCACTGGCGTTAGTACACAACGTTCAACAGAGTTGATCAAAGAAGCAAAAACAAAAAATAGAGGCGTTACCTGTTCGGCTACGCCTTACCATCTCTTCTTTTGCGATGAAGATCTGGCATCTTACGACACTAACCTAAAAGTAAACCCGCCGCTGCGCAATGCCGTAGACCGTAAAGCTTTACAGAAAGCCGTGGCTGATGGCATCGTAGACTGCATCGCATCTCATCACATACCACACGATACGGATGGCAAAATAGTAGAATTTGAATATGCAAAGAATGGAATGATTGGCCTGCAGACAGCTTACGCAGTTGTAAATACTGTATTACAGGGCATTGCACAGGAAAAGCTGGTAGAACTCTTTTCCATCAACCCCAGAAATATTTTAGGATTGCCTGTGCACTCCATAAATACAGGCGCCCCCGCATCGCTCACTCTTTTCAACCCCAAAGAAAAATGGACTTTACAAAAAAAAGACATTCCTTCGCGCAGTACCAACAGTCCGTTTATTGGCATAGAATTTACGGGCAGGCCAATGGGCATTATTCATAACAATCAAATCATCATTAACCAAATAGCATGATAAAACTGACTCCTGCCGTTAAAGGGCTGATCACAGGGCTTTTGATGGTAGCTGTAGGACTGGCATTGCATTATACAAATACATCCGTTACCTCTCCGCTGCAATACATCGCTTATTTTATTTATGGCCTGGGCATCGTATGGTCGGTTCAGGAATTTTACAAAAAAACCGGCGGTGCCGCAAGTTTTGGCGAACTGTTTAACCAGGGCTTTAAATGCTTTGTTGTAGTTACGCTGGTGATGGCCGTTTTTACGATCGTTTTTTACAAAGCAAATGAAGCGATCATTCATGAAAAAGGTGAATTGACCAGAAAAGAACTGCTAAAAACCGACAGGAACCGAACGCCCGCAGAAATTGACAGGATGGTGGCAGAAGGCAAAAAATATTTTATTCCCATGGCCACTTCTATGACGGTGTTTCAATACCTGCTTATCGGCGCCATTGTAACCGCTGCAACTGCCGGAAGCTTATCTTTGCGCAAGAAAAATTAAGAATGGATATTTCTGTAGTCATCCCTTTATTGAACGAAGAAGAATCGTTGCCGGAATTAACGGAATGGATAGAGCGCGTGATGAACGCCAACAATTATAGCTACGAAATTATTTTTATAGATGATGGCAGTACAGATGATTCGTGGAAAGTGATCAATGAGTTGCGGGCACAAAACCCCGCCGTAAAAGGTATCAAATTTCAGCGTAATTACGGCAAAGCCGCCGCTTTAAACGAAGGTTTTCGCTTCGCACAGGGTGATGTGGTTATTACCATGGATGCAGACCTTCAGGACAGCCCGGATGAAATACCCGGTCTGCGGGATATGCTGCTACAGGGCAGTTATGATATTGTGAGCGGTTGGAAGAAAGTGCGTTATGACAACACGCTAACCAAAAACATTCCATCAAAAATATACAATGCAGTAAACCGCAAATTGTCTAAAACCAATCTGCACGATATGAACTGCGGCCTTAAGGCCTACAAAAAAAACGTGGTAAAAAGCATTGAAGTGTATGGCGACATGCACCGCTACATACCAGTGCTGGCCAGATGGGCAGGCTTTAGAAAAGTGGGCGAGAAAGTGGTAGAACACCGCAAACGCAAATACGGCACTACAAAATTTGGCTGGGACCGTTTCATTAAAGGTTTTCTTGATTTGCTGTCCATCAGTTTCGTAGGAAAATTTTCTAAACGGCCTATGCATTTCTTTGGGTTGTGGGGCATGCTGTTTTTCCTTGTTGGCTTTTTTACTTCGCTGTATTTAATTATTGCAAAAATCATCAATTACAACGAATACGGTCTTACCAACAAGCCTGCTTTTTACATAGCACTTGTAGCCATTATTATTGGTGTACAGTTATTCCTGGCAGGCTTTCTCGGCGAGTTAGTCTCAAGAAATGCACCCGGCCGCAACACTTATCTTATTGAAGAAAAATTAGGCATGTAGTATCGGCAAATACTGCAACATGCAATCAGGCATTGTAACTGCTATCTTTGCGGCTTATGGCAAAGGTTATCATCATTGGTCCGGCACACCCGCTAAGGGGCGGTGGTTTGGCCACATTCAATCATCGTCTGGCAAAAGAATTTATAGCACTGGGTCATGATTGTACCATTTGGTCGTTTTCATTACAATACCCTTCCTTTTTATTCCCGGGCAAAAGCCAGTATACCAATGAGCCTGCTCCCAAAGGCATCCCCATCAAAACAAAGATCAATTCGGTAAACCCGCTGAACTGGCTCGCTATGGGGCGCCAGTTGCAAAAAGAAAAAGCCGAAATTATCGTGGTAAGATACTGGCTGCCATTTATGGGGCCTGCGCTGGGTACCATTTTAAGACTTGCGAGAAAGAATAAACATTCAAAGATTATCTGCATTGCGGATAACATTATTCCACATGAAAAGAGACCAGGCGACAAACCCTTTACACAATACTTTATAAAAGCCTGCGACGGCTTTATTACGATGAGCCAAAAGGTATTTGACGACCTGAGAAAATTTGATAAAACCAAACCGGCAGCCCTTGTGCCCCACCCTTTGTATGACAACTTTGGGAAAGCCATTCCCAAAGAAGCAGCTAGAGCAAAACTGAACATTCCTGATGATGATAAAATAGCGCTGTTCTTTGGTTTTATTCGCAAGTATAAGGGTTTAGACCTGTTATTAAAAGCAATGCCGTTACTGAAAAAAGGTTTGCCTGATATGAAACTTTTGATAGCCGGCGAGTTTTACGAAGATGAAAAAGGATATCTTGATCTGATTGATGAACTGGGCATTCAAAATGAGGTGATCCTGCATACCCAGTTTATTAAAGACGCGGATGTAAAATATTATTTATGCGCTGCAGATGTGGTGGTGCAGCCTTATAAAAATGCTACACAAAGCGGTGTTACCCCGCTGGCTTACCATTTTGAAAGACCAATGGTGGTAACCAATGTGGGCGGCTTGCCGGATATGGTGCCGCACGAAAAAGCAGGCATCGTAACCCAGCCCGAGCCGCAGGCTATTGCTCATGCACTGGTTCGTTATTTTGAAATGGGTGAAACATTTTTCCTGCCGCACCTGCGCGAAGAAAAATTGAAATACAGCTGGACTAAGTTTGTGGCAGCAATTATTGCGCAGGCCAAATCATCAGCACATTTGTAGACAGGTACCGTATGATTTTTATTTTATAATATCGGCAAACCATTTATTAAAATATTCGCCTAAAACCGGCACGGGTTGTTCCCGTTCGTTTACAGCATTGATCAACCCAACAACCCATAGCACTAATAACAGAATACTGCCAGCAACAGCCGCAAACCATCCTATAAATGGAATCCAACTGATCACACCAATGGCAATACCCGTACACATAATACCCAGGCTCTGCACGATGTGATACCGCGCGAAACTGTTTTTCTTTTCAGCATTCATTAAAAAAGCAATAATAAGTCCTATTAGAGTAAGATAAGAAATGATGGCAATGGTTTTACCATCGCTTGCAGAAGATTGATTTTGTTCCATTCCAATTAAATAATTAGTTAATAAAAATGTTCTCTTATGCAATTTACTATCTTTTTGATCAGTTTTGCTTACCTGCTATTATAGAACGATGGATGCGCTTCACGAGACACGTCCGAGAAAATAAAATTCCATTTGCACCAAAATGTTATTTTGAAATTTGTAAAGCAATCGGACTGATACAAAAATAAAAAAAGCGACCTAAGTCGCTTGAATGGTGTGCCCCAGGCGGGACTTGAACCCGCACGAGCATTGCTGCCCACAGGATTTTAAGTCCTGCGTGTCTACCAATTCCACCACCAGGGCTGACGGAACTCGTCAAAAAAAAACCTCTCCAAAGAGAGGATTTACTGAGCGGAAGACCGGGCTCGAACCGGCCACCCCGACCTTGGCAAGGTCGTGCTCTACCAAATGAGCTACTTCCGCAACAATCTTAAAGAACTAAGGGGTGGCAAAAATAGGAGGTTTAACTTTTGCTACAAAATTTTTTATGCCCTTTATTTATAAGCAGGGGTATATTGCGTACTTTCCTGAATATGCACTGTGGGCTTTTCGTACCTTTTAGTATAAAGCTTGTAACAACCGCCCCAAGTCATTAAGAAAAAACATGCGAGCGTTAAATAAAAAACAAACGCAGAAGATTTAACCCAGCTTTTTTTAAAATCACTGTTTTCCACTTTCTTCAAGTCTTCCTGATAATGCTGCTCCTTAAGTTGTTCCAATTCTTCGTTTTGCATAAACATTGATTATGCTGCAAAAATAAGGATTCAGGTATTAAATTAGTCCTCCTGCTGCACAATTTGAGAGAACTTTTTTTTACCCCTTACAAAATGCTGCCAAACCATGTTGCCGCGCCAGTAACCGCTGAGGGTTCCTTTTTTTGATTTGGGGAAAACACTGCTTTTTTGCCGCACCAGCACCCATTTAATAAAAGAAAGATGCGCGCTGAATACAGCTACAAAATATCCTCCATCCCCAGCTAGCACACTTTTAAATGCCGATACTGCATCCAGCACCATCCTGAAAGGAATGATGAACCACCTTCGCAAGCCACGCATGTTCTTATAAAGCATCACATGGTTGTTACGAAAGTTAAGATAAGTTTTTAATGAATTGCCTTTGGGCAGTGTGCCACCCCCCACGTGGTATACCACCGATTGCGGGCAACAGTATATTTTATAGCCCAGCAATTGTAGTCTCCAGCAAAGATCAATTTCTTCCTGGTGGGCAAAAAAGTAATCATCAAAACCTCCTGCTGCTTTAAAAGCCTGAGCGCGTATAAGCATGGCTGCACCACTGGCCCAAAACACCGGTGCTATATCATCATATTGCCCCTCATCACTCTCGCACAGGTCAAACACGCGCCCGCGTGCAAAAGGATAACCGTAATGATCCAGCCAGCCACCGGCGGCACCCGCGTATTCAAAAAAGCCGGGCAGTTGGTGTGATAATATTTTTGGCTGACACGCTGCAATCAATGGATCGCTTTCAGCAAGCGCTACCATCGGTTCTATCCAGCCGGGCACCACTTTTACATCAGAATTTAATAAAATAAAATAATCGGCCTCAACCTGTTGCAGCGCCAGGTTATAGCCTTTGGCAAACCCGTAGTTTTCATTTAATAATATAAGCCGTAGTTCAGGAAAGATTTCCTGCAAAAATTCAATAGAACCATCGGTAGATCCATTGTCGGCAATAATCACTTGATAATTGCTGTAGGTAGATTGTAGTACAGTGGGCAAAAACTCTGCTAAAAACTTTTTGCCGTTCCAGTTGAGGATTACTATGGCTACCGATGGTGTGGACATTGATTGATAACTGATTACGAAAACAGCACAAATGTAACCATTCCAGATCCAATAAGATAATTTGACAATTTGGAAATGTGAACATCAGGGAATGGGGCAAGCGGGAAGTTTGGAGCAGGAAACAGGAGTCCTAATTCACAATTAAAATTAATAATTATGAATTGCTATTCATTATTTACTCAACTCCGGCGGACAACAGTTGTTATATTTGCAATCTTCTTAAAAAAGCAAATTTGGCAAAGGATTATACCGAAGAAATTGTGGTTACGGGGGCCCGGGTTCACAACCTGAAAAATATTGACATCTCCATCCCGAAAAATAAACTGGTGGTGATCACGGGTATTAGCGGCAGTGGTAAATCTTCGCTGGCATTTGATACTATTTACTCTGAAGGGCAGCGCCGTTACATGGAAACCTTTGGTGCTTACGCGCGTCAGTTTATTGGCAGCATGGAAAGGCCCGATGTGGACAATATCACTGGCCTCTCTCCTGTTATTTCCATCGAACAGAAAACCACCAATAAAAACCCCCGCTCCACTGTAGGCACGGTTACCGAAGTGTATGATTTTTTCAGGCTGCTGTATGCCCGCATTGGCGAAGCCTACTCCTATAACACCGGAAAAAAAATGGTGAAATGGAGTGAAGAAGAAATTGTGCAGAATATTTTTAAACGGTTTTATGGCAAAAAAATAAACATTCTGGCGCCACTAGTGCGCGGCCGTAAAGGACATTACCGCGAACTGTTTGAAGACATCCGTAAAAGAGGGTTTTTGAAAGTAAGGGTTGATGGGGAGGTTAAAGACATCGCGGCAAAAATGCAGGTTGACCGCTACAAAATTCATGATATTGAAGTGGTGGTTGACAGAATGCCCGTTGCAGATGACATAAAAGCCCGGTTGAGCCAAAGCGTACAGCAGGCTCTGAAACTGGGCAAAGACCTGATGTTCATTTTACCGCAAGAGGAGACTGACGCTACGCAGTATAGCAAAATGCTGATGTGTGAAGATACCGGCATCAGCTATGAAGAACCATCACCCAATGCATTTTCTTTTAACTCGCCCTATGGTGCCTGCCCGGTATGCAAAGGCCTGGGAGATGTGTACACCATTGGCATGGACCTGGTCTTGCCCGACAAAACAAAAAGCATTAAAGATGGCGGCATTGCCCCGCTGGGAGAAGAAAGAGAAGCGAGCGTTTTTCAGCAGGTGGTAGCCTTTGCCCGAAAGTATAAGATCAAAACAGACTTTCCCATTGAAAAATTGCCAGAAGACCAGTTGCATTTATTATTGTACGGTGATAAACCCATTAGCGCTTCGCTTGATTTAGATACCGATGATGAATCTGTTCCTGATGTGTATACCGGCAGTTATGAAGGTATTGTACCTATGTTGAAAAGATGGTTTGCATCGCCCAACAGCAGCGAATGGCTGAAGGAATGGGTGCAAAAATTTATGCTGATGAAGCCTTGCCCTGCATGCGGCGGCCAAAGGCTAAAAAGGGAAAGCTTATGGTTTAAAGTAAACGAAAGAAACATTGCCGAGCTGAGTACGATGAACCTCGACAACCTGGCAGCCTGGCTGGACGGTATTGAGTTGCGATTGTCTAAAAAACAAAATGCTATTGCAAAAGACATTTTAAAAGAAATACGTGAGCGACTGCAGTTTCTGCTGGATGTGGGGCTTACATATCTATCGCTTAACCGTCCGTCAAAATCGCTAAGCGGCGGCGAAAGTCAGCGCATCAGGCTGGCTACGCAAATCGGTTCGCAATTGCAGGGCATTACTTATATTTTAGACGAACCCTCCATTGGCTTGCACCAGAGAGATAACCACAGGCTAATCACCTCGTTGCAAAACCTGCGCGATATTGGAAACAGCGTGCTGGTAGTGGAACACGATAAAGATATCATGCTGGCCTCTGATCACCTGATTGACATTGGGCCAAGGGCCGGATGGCACGGTGGGCAGATAGTGGCGCAAGGCACTCCGCACGATATTTTGAAACTAAATACCATTACGGCGGGTTACCTTAACGGCCATCTTAAAATTGATGTGCCTGCAGAACGCCGTAAAGGCAATGGTAAATTTTTAGAACTGAAAGGCGCAACGGGAAACAACCTGCAAAATGTTTCTATCCAACTACCATTGGGTAAAATGATTGTGGTGACTGGCGTAAGCGGCAGCGGGAAATCTACTTTGATCAATGAAACGCTTTACCCAATTTTATCGCAGCACGCTTATAAATCTAAAACGCCGCCCATGCCCTTCCAGGTTGTAACAGGCCTGGAGCATATTGACAAAGTGGTGGAGATTGATCAGTCGCCTATTGGGCGCACACCGCGCAGCAACCCTGCCACTTATTGTGGCTTCTTTACTGATATAAGAACGCTTTATGCTTTAGTTCCCGAAGCTAAAATAAGAGGGTATAATGCGGGCAGGTTTTCTTTCAATGTAAAAACCGGCAGGTGCGATGTGTGCGAAGGCGGCGGCATGCGCGTGATAGAAATGAATTTTTTGCCTGATGTGTATGTGCCCTGCGAAAAATGCAATGGCAAACGATACAACCGCGAAACACTCGAGATCCGCTACAAAGGAAAATCAATTGCTGATGTGCTGGATATGACCGTTGATGACGCTGTTGAATTTTTTCAGGCCGTGCCATCATTGTACCGCAAGATCAAAACCCTGCAGGATGTGGGCCTGGGCTACATTACGCTGGGCCAAAGTGCCGTGACCCTTAGCGGTGGCGAAGCACAACGTGTGAAACTGAGTACAGAACTTTCTAAAAAAGATACCGGCAAAACATTTTATATTTTAGATGAACCCACCACAGGGCTACACTTTGAAGATATCAGGCATTTGCTGGCCGTGCTCAACAAGCTGGTTGACAGGGGCAATACCGTGTTAGTGATTGAACACAACATGGATGTGATAAAGGTGGCCGACCATATCATAGACCTGGGCCCTGAGGGCGGCGACGGCGGCGGCAGAGTTTTATTTGAAGGTACGCCTGAAGGCCTTACGAAATGTAAAGAAAGCTACACAGGCTTTTATTTGAAAGAAGAATTGAAGTAGTTATACAGATTTCTTTACTTTCGCAAACTTTATGAAAAAGCAACAATATTTCATTATTGACTTTGACAGCACCTTTACACAGGTAGAAGCTTTGGATGAACTGGCTGCAATCTCTTTACATCATCATCCTCAACAAAAAAAGATTTATAAAAAAATTGAAAGCTATACCAATCTGGCGATGGAAGGCAAATTATCTTTCAACGAGAGCCTGGAGCAGCGCGTAAAACTTTTAGAAGCCAATAAAGAACATCTTAAAAAATTAGTCGCACACTTAAAAAAGAAAGTATCCAAATCGTTTTCGCGTAATAAAGCGTTTTTTAAAAAGCACGCAAATGAAGTACTGATCGTTTCAGGCGGTTTTAAAGAATTTATTGTGCCTGTTGTAAAACAGTACCATATAAAAAAAGAAAATGTATATGCCAACACGTTTTTGTTTGATGAAGAAGGGAAAGTTACCGGATACGATAAATTAAATCCATTAAGTAAAGAAGGCGGCAAAGTTGAATTACTGAAACAATTAAAGCTCAACGGCGAATTGTTCGGTATTGGCGATGGCTACTCTGATTTTCAATTACGCGAAAGCGGTTTAATCAAAAAGTTCTTTGCCTTTACTGAAAATATTTCAAGAAAAAGTGTTACAGAAAAAGCCGATCACATTACGCCGAGCCTTGATGAATTTCTTTTTGTAAATAAATTACCCGGCTCCATTTCTTACCCCAAAAACAGAATCAACTGTTACATCTCAGGCAATGTTCCGGAAGAAAATATTGTACTGCTGAAAGAGGAAGGTTACACTATTGTGCAAAGCAGTAAGGTAACTGCAAAACTTTTATCATCCGCCGGCATGTTGCTTTTGGGTAATGATGCAAAACTTTCCAAAGCACATCTTGAAAAGGCAGCACTCTTAAAAACGGTAGGTGTTCTGGGAAATAGGCCCGGTGCGCTTCCTGAAAGCATTTGCACCGAAAAGGGAATTGTAGTATTTAAAGAAACTAATAACACCTCTGCCAGCGCTATTCCTGCGCGAATGATTGATTTTATGAATACCGGCGCCACGCATAAGAGCAGTAATTTCCCCAACATCAGGCTACCGGCCATTAACCAGTCGCACCGCTTCATTCACACACATAAGAATATACCGGGCATTATCGCACATATCAATAAAATTCTTGCAGCTCACAATATCAATATCATTGCTCAGTTTTTGCTCACCAATGCGACCATCGGTTATGTTATTATTGATGTGTTTGCCAATTATGATGCAAAACTGATAAAAGAATTAAAGAAGGTAGAGCACACTATTAAATTCAGAATATTGTATTAAAAAAAGCCGTTAGCATAATACTAACGACTTTGTAAAATCTTTTATCGTTTCCTGTTATATTTTAAATCCTAACGTAAGTAAAATACGCGAGTTACTGCTGTTGATGGATGCAGGATTAAACGCTGCAGATGATAACCTGTAAGGGAAAACAACATCTTTTGCAAAAGAATGAACATAGCCAAGGTCTATAAAAAAGCCCTTGTTGCGGTAACCCAAGCCGGTAGAAGCCTGAATGAGTTCACCAGTTTCACCAGCAATGTCTCTGTAAGGGTTACCATGGTATGCGCCACCCAGCCTGAACATTACAGTATTAAATTTAAATTCTGCTCCCAGGCGGGCATTGACGGTGCCTTTGTAAGCATTGTCAATAGCATTGTTTAACCCTGAAAAATAATCGCGGTTGTCTGTAGAATTATCCGAAGCATTCCTGAAATTAGATGCGCTGTGATTCACATATTCAATATCGCCGGACAAAAATCCTTTTTGAGATTCTACATTGTGCACATTGCCCAGGAAATAGGCAAAGCTGCCAATCAATTTATAAGGTGTATGCAGGGCATAATCATACACAAGGTCTCTTGCTGACTCCACTTCATGATCTTCCACATCGTTATTAAAACCAACCATAGCGCTGTAACTATCACTAAGGCTGTAAAAAGTGGGCGTATGAGCAGCAAGTCCTAACCTAAAATTATCAGAAGTTTTGAATACTACACCGGCCTTTACATTGATGCCCATTCCTCTTGTTACAAGGTAATCATCAAAATAAGCCACATCAAAATTATTTGTGGTGCTCAAGGTAGGGTCTTGTTCTGTGTATTTTCTGGTAGCGCGGTATTCTAAAATTGGCATACCAATGGTACCACCGATAAATACTTTTTCATTCAGATTTAATGCGCCCGCAAAAGCCACTTCGCTAATACCGCCGCTTGTAATGAGTTCTTGCTGCACCCCAAGGCCTGATGCATTCGCCAGATCGGCAGCAGTAGAGAAATAAGATCTTCCCCCAGCCAGCGTATCAATCCAATAGGCATCAAACGCCAGGCCCGAACCGTAAGAATTGAGCTGGTTATACGCATTGCCGTTGGCATCTTCTATAAACATATCAGCCATTGAAGTGCGCACCAATGTGCCGCCGCTATTATTATATTTGATATTATTATTAAAATCAGCGGTTTTGTTTACAGCAATACCAAACGCTGATCCTTTTACTGACCCGCCTCCGTAATTGGCTTTACCTAAAACCACACCTGTGGTACCTAAGAATCCTGAGGAGCTTTTGGTATTGTTAGTCACACCATAATAAGCGTTTTTATTATTGATGATGTTGGCGCCGCCAGTAATCACCAGGTCGCCCGTTTTATAAAACCCTATGTTTGCGGGGTTGGAAAAAATTGTAGACACCTCCCCTCCTATGGCTCCGTTTGCATTACCCAGCGCCTGAGACCGTGCCGTTCCGGATGCGGGTTGCCATGAATAACGTAACGCATCCTCTGGGGTTTGAGCAATTAGAGCTTCATAGGATAAAAAAGCAATTGCTGCAAATAATACTTTTTTCATATAAGATTATACTATAGTTAAATGAATGATTGATTGTTAGAATCTTCTGCCTCCTGCACCACCGCTGCTGCCGCCACTGCTTCCACCAGAACTGCCGCTGCTAACTCCGCCCGAAGAGCTGCCAGAACTTCTACCCTGAGAAGGCGTAGAATAAACATTTCTGCCTGGTGTTGAATAACTTCCATTATCTATACTGGAAGATCGGGGATTATAATTGCCGTCCGAAGTACCAAATCTTCTGGAAGCTACTCTGGATCTTTCATTGGAATTAGCAGTGTTTGTGTTTACACTTGAATTGGTTCTAACGCCATAAGTACTTCTGTAACCGGTATTAGATGCTGTACCAGTAGTGTTTCTCACGCCCTGGTTGTAACTACCTAAATTGGCCCTTCTCTGTCCATAAGCTACTGAACGCCCACCTATAACACCCGGGCCGTAACCATACCAGTATGGATTTCCATACCAGCCGGTATACCAAGGATCATAAAAACCACCCCAGCCTGCATACATGCCACCCCATCCACCATACCAGGGGCTGTACCAGGGATCGTAAAAACCCCAGCGGCTATACATACCCATTCCCCAACCACTATACATACCACCATACCAGTAAGGGTTATAATACATATTCCAGTAACTTACCGGCGACCAGGGGCTGTTCCAATAGAACGGATCGTTCCAATAATACCAGTTGTTATAATAGCTAAAATTATAGCGCCCGCCGTAGTAATACCAGTCATCCAGGTCACTCCACCTGTCGCGGTTCCGTACTTTCATACGCAGGTAGCGGTCGTCATAATCTTCATAATCAGCGTATTCATCTCTGTCATAATTCCTGTAACGGCGCTCATCAGTTTTCTTTGTGCTAACGTATTCTTCATCCGGTGGCACAGGAGAACTATACACGTCGTCAGGGGTTTGGCCGGTTTTGTAAGCAGTGGTACAACTACCAATCGCTATTACAAAACCAAGCATTAATAACAAGCTTCTAGTTTTCATTGTGGTTGTTATATTTATGTTTTTGAATAATTGTATTAAAATTTATAAACACTTCATAACCATTCTTACCTCTAATAAATTTACATTTGCGATTTATGGCATAAAGTTACGTTAATAAAGACGTTATTATTGTTTAAAGGATGCATAATGTGTTGTTAATTTGAAACGATTATAATGCCAAAAGGTTCGAACAATATGCATTAGATCATTAGTAAAAACAAATATGAGTAAAGAGATCACACCACGCAGTCAGGATTATTCACAATGGTATAATGACCTTGTATTAAAAGGAGGTTTGGCAGACTATTCTGCCGTTAGAGGATGTATGGTTATTAAGCCTTATGGCTTTGCACTTTGGGAAAATATGAGAGATACGCTTGACAGGATGTTTAAAGACACCGGCCACGTCAATGCTTACTTCCCCTTGTTCATACCTAAAAGTTTTTTAAGTAAAGAAGCTGCCCACGTGGAGGGCTTTGCCAAAGAATGTGCCGTGGTAACACATTACAGGCTTAAAAATGATCCCAACGGTACAGGCGTTATTGTTGATCCTGACGCTAAACTGGAAGAAGAACTTATTGTTCGCCCTACCAGTGAAACAATTATATGGAACACGTATAAAGACTGGATACAAAGCTATCGCGACCTGCCCATTCTTGTAAATCAGTGGGCTAATGTGGTACGGTGGGAAATGCGTACCCGCCTTTTCTTACGCACGGCAGAATTTTTATGGCAGGAAGGCCATACGGCTCACGCTACCCAGCAAGAAGCAGAAGAAGAAACCCGTAAAATGCTGGATGTATATGCAACTTTTGCTGAAGAATATATGGCCATGCCTGTTTTAAAAGGTGTAAAAAGTGAAAGCGAGCGTTTTGCCGGCGCCATTGATACTTATTGCATTGAGGCTTTAATGCAGGATGGCAAAGCCTTACAGGCCGGAACATCACACTTTCTTGGGCAAAATTTCGCCAAAGCCTTTGAAGTGCAATTCCTTAATCGCGAGAACCAATTGGAATACGTGTGGGCTACAAGTTGGGGCGTAAGCACCCGCCTGGTTGGCGCGTTGGTTATGGCGCATAGCGATGATCAGGGACTGGTGTTGCCCCCCAGGATTGCTCCATTACAAGTGGTGATCGTTCCTATTTACAAAGGACAGGAGCAGAAAGAACAAATTGATGAAAAAGTTTCTGCCATCATGGCCGAACTAAAGAAACTGGGCATTAGTGTAAAATACGATGATAACGACAACGCCCGCCCCGGCTGGAAATTTGCTGAGTATGAAATGAAAGGAGTACCTGTACGCCTGGCAATTGGTGCGCGAGACCTGGCCAATAACGTAGTAGAAGTAGCTCGCAGAGATACCAAAGAAAAACAAACTGTAGGCATTGAAGGCATTGCTGAATATGTAAATAATTTACTCAGCGATATTCAGGACAATATGTACAACCGCGCAAAAATTTACCGCGACACACATATTACCCCTGCTAACAGTTGGGATGAGTTTGTGCAGTTGCTGGATGAGAAAGGTGGCTTTGTTTTTGCACATTGGGATGGTAACGCCGAAACGGAAGAAGCGATTAAGGATAAAACAAAAGCTACCATTCGTTGCATTCCCATTGACGGTAGCGGCGCTGAAGAAGGAAACTGTATTTTAAGCGGTAAGCCATCAAAACAGCGGGTGTATTTCGCAAGAGCCTATTAAGCATATCACTAATGGAAATAAATCAGGATTACGGACAACAACCTTATGAAAGAGCTGGCTTTGAAGTAGATGACAACGCCAGGCTGCAACTTGCAGAAGCTGGTAAATGGGGAAAATTTTTAGGCATCATCGGGCTCATCGTTTTATTGCTTACTTTACTTGCTGGTATTGGATTGGTTGTTCTTGGCAGGCCTTATTTTTCTGACATTACCGATGCTGACCTTGCGGGCATTCCCTTTGAGTGGAACGGCCTGGCAGCCGTTTATTTTATTCCGGCGCTGCTAAGTATTTATCCCTGCTGGGCGCTGGTAAAGTTTGGTGCACTTGCGCGCTCGGCTATTAAAAATGGCGATCAGGTAAAACTTAATAAAAGTTTTGTGTATTTGAAACAGCTCTTTCGATTCATTGGCATCATCACCATCATCATTATTTTACTGTACGCGGTTGCTATTGCAAGCATGGCCGCTTTGATGTAAGCGCCTGCCTTTTATAATACCAACCCAGTAATTAGCCGTAAATTTCTTCTATAAGGTTTTTAAACTTATCCATTATAATTTTTCGCCTCAGGCTTAGCTTGGGCGTCATCTCCCCGCTATCTACACTCCATTCTTTCGGCAACAGTTTGAATCGTTTGATCTGTTCTACCTGGTTAAAATAGGTATTGTAATGATCTACCACCGACCCAATGAGTTTGATCACACGTGGTAGCTGGATGAGGTCTTCATTAGAAATATCCTGATCCTGTAAATCATTGTGCTCCCTTAAATAATCTTTCAGGCCTTGAAAGGAAGGAACAATTAGCGCGCCTACATATTTTCTGTCAGCACCCACTACAATAATCTGCTCTATATAACGGCTTTCCTTCATTTTATTTTCTATAGGCTGTGGCGCTACATATTTTCCACCACTGGTTTTAAACATTTCTTTTTTACGGTCGGTAATTTTTAAATACTTTCCTTCAACCCATTCGCCTATGTCGCCGGTGTGCAGCCAACCGTCTATAATCACTTCACTGGTTAGGTCAGGGCGCTTGTAATAACCCTGCATCATACTGGGGCTTTTGCCCAGTATTTCACCGTCGTCAGCTAATTTTACATCAACACCCTCCAGTGGCAGACCTACCGTACCGTAGTAGGTGTCGCCATTTTGCTTACGATTCACTGAAATAACAGGGCTGTGCTCCGTGGGGCCG
>JAFAFV010000220.1 GCA_023423285.1 Bacteroidota bacterium | reverse complement strand
GCTTCCAAACCGGCTATCTTTGCACGATGCAATTTTCTTCGGGTTTATTAGAATCAGCCGTAAATGAATTTGCTCGCCTGCCGGGTATTGGTAAAAAAACAGCGCTGCGGCTGGTGCTGCATCTGCTGAAGCAGGATGTGAATGATGTAGTGCATTTTAGCGATACCATTGCTAAAATGAGACGGGAAATAAAATTTTGCAGCCGTTGTTTTAACGTGGCCGACGGTCTGCTTTGTGCCATCTGCTCTAACAGCTACCGCCAGCAAAGAATTATTTGTGTGGTAGAAACCATTCGGGATGTGATAGCTATTGAAAGCACGCAGCAGTTCAATGGCACGTATCATGTGCTGGGAGGCGTAATATCTCCTTTAGATGGCATCGGCCCAGCTCAATTGAATATTGAAACATTGCTGCACCGCGTGGATGAAGAAACTGTTGAAGAATTGATCTTTGCCTTGAACCCAACCATACAGGGCGATACCACCATTTATTATATTCAAAAAAAGCTGAAGGAG
The DNA here is from genome assembly GCA_023423285.1 of Bacteroidota bacterium. Taxonomy (GTDB): domain Bacteria; phylum Bacteroidota; class Bacteroidia; order Chitinophagales; family Chitinophagaceae; genus Niabella. Next base: position 7,618 of record JAFAFV010000220.1, on the reverse strand, counting down.
AAACCGGTGCAGATTACAACCATTGCCCGCGGCATCGCTTTTGGCGGAGAGTTGGAATATGCCGATGAATTGACACTTGGCCGAAGTCTTCAGAATCGATTACCAGTAGAGAAATATATGAGTAAGTAAATCAACATTGCCCATTTAACTGCTTATTCCTGTTTGGTCAACTTTTCAGAATTTTCAGCAAACTGTAGCTTGTCAATAAACTCTTGTATATCGCCGTTTATAAAAGCATCAAGGTTGTAAGAGGTAAGGTTGATGCGATGATCTGTAACACGGCCCTGCGGGAAATTATATGTGCGAATTTTAGCGCTGCGATCGCCGCTGCTCACCAGGCTTTTACGGTGGCGGGAAATTTCTTCTTCCTGTTTGCGCACCTGTTCTTCGTATAATTTTGTACGCATCATCCCCATTGCTTTTTCCCGGTTGCCAAGCTGCGTTCTTTCTGTTTGGCAAATTACCACCGTACCGGTAGGAATGTGTGTAAGCATCACTTTCGTTTCTACCTTATTCACGTTCTGGCCGCCGGCGCCACCGCTGCGTGACGTTTCCATTTTTACGTCGCTTTCTTTCAACTCAAAATCAATTTCATCAGCTTCGGGCATTACTGCCACTGTTGCTGCCGAAGTATGAACGCGGCCCTGCGTTTCTGTATCGGGCACCCGCTGCACCCGGTGCACGCCGCTTTCAAATTTTAAAGTGCCATATACATCATCACCTTTAATTTCAAGCTGCACTTCCTTATAGCCGCCCACGGTTCCTTCATTTTCACTCAAAATAGCGGTTTTGAAACCACGCCTTTCGCAATACTTGGTATACATACGCAACAGGTCTCCTGCAAAAAGGCTGGCCTCGTCTCCACCGGTTCCCGCACGAATTTCCATGATTACATCTTTTTCATCTTGCGGATCTTTAGGAATCAGCAACTGGCGTATATAGGTTTCAAGCGATTCTTTTTTCTCTTCTAATTGCGGCGCTTCCAGCTTTGCCATTTCACGCAGTTCTTCGTCGGTATCGTTCAGGGCTTCTTTATTAAAATCCAAATCGGCCAGTAATTTTTTATAATCATGATAAGCATTCACTATTTTTTCCAGGCTGCGGTATTCCTTGCTGGTAGCGGCAAATTTTTTATTGTCGCCTACAATTTCAGGATTGGTAAGCGCCACGCCCAACTGATCGTATCTTGCTTTAATGGCCTCTAATTTATCTAACATGTAAAAACTTTATTTTTGAAGAGGTGCAAAGGTAAAATAATTTATGGTTACCAGTTGCATGTTAGCAGTAACCAGTAACCTGTAATTTGCAGCATTGAATATGTATAAAAAGATAAAAGCTACACAACTGTTTGATGGTTTCCGCTTCAGAGAGCAGGAGGTTTTAATTGTGAAAGACGACGGGGCTGTAGAAGCAATTATTGCTGATGCCGATGCAGGTGACGAAGTAATGCAACTTGAAGGAATGATTTCACCGGGATTTATCAACTGCCATTGCCATTTGGAACTAAGCCACCTGAAAGGCCAGATAGAAGAACATACAGGATTACTGCCTTTTGTACAAAAGGTGGTGCAACAACGTAGTATGCCTGAAGCTCTTATTTTGAAGGCCATTGAAACTGCCGAACAGCAAATGCTTGATAACGGTATTGTGGCAGTGGGCGACATTTGCAACAGCACATTAACCATCGCTCAAAAGCAGCGCAAGAATATTTTTTACCATAATTTTATAGAAGCTATGGGTGCCAACCCCGCCGTGGCTGCAAGAAATTTTGAACTATATGAAAATGTGTACAACAGTTTTTGTCAAAATTTAGACCCCCAAACGGTTTCTATTACACCGCACGCGCCCTATTCTGTATCTGAACCGCTTTGGGAAAAAATTATTATGCACGAAGGCAGCGCTTTAAAAAGCATTCACAACCAGGAAACTTCGGAAGAGAATGAATGGTTTATAAATAAAAGCGGCGGTTTTGCACGCATGTTCGGGCAAATGAATATTAGCAGCGATGCGTTTAACGCTTCCGGTAAAACTAGCCTGCAAACGTATCTTTCTAAATTTTTACCACAACAGCAGCTTATATTGGTACACAACCTTCATACTTCTGAAGCTGATGTGCAGTTTGCCCAAATGCTTTCCAACCCCATTTACTGGTGCCTTTGCCCGGGCGCCAATCAATACATCAGCAACGCCATGCCCGATGTGCCCTTGTTTATAAAAAACAATTGTAACTTGGTGTTGGGAACAGACAGCCTTGCTTCCAACCATCAGTTAAGTATTTGGGAAGAAATCAAACTCATTCAAAAGCATTTTCCTGAAACCCGATTGAACCAACTGCTGCAATGGGTCACCATTAACGGAGCGCGGGCCTTACAATGTGATCAGCTATTTGGCAGTTTTGAAAAAGGCAAGAAGCCAGGTGTGGTACATATTTCGGATGATGGAGGGATAAAAAAAATCTTGTGACTTGGGTTTAATAAGCATGTTCCGTGTGTTTTTTTGGGAATAAAAAAAGTGAGAACTTCCTCACTTTTAGTATCATTAATACATGCCCCGCGGCGAACTTCCAGGACCCATACCACCGGCAGGCGGGCCGTCTCTGCGCCATTCGCCTCTGCCATCGCCTGAAGAAGCGCGGCCTTTACCAAAATTTTTCAGGCTGTAGGTAAAGGTGAGCATAAAGTATTGGCGCAGCACCAGGTTCTGCGTGTCTTCAAAATAATTGTCTCCCACGTTTCTTGCAAAACTTTGGTTTTGATTGAGCAGGTCAAATACGCTAAGCTTTAACTCACCGGCATTGTTCTTCAAAAACTTTTTGCCAATGCCCGCATTCCACAGCCAATAGGTTTGGGTTCCGGGCAATGTGAGGCCTGTATAACTTTGGTGGCTGAGGTCGTTTTGCAATAGCCATCCATTTTTTGTCAGAAGATTTACCTGCGCGCCCAATGCCTGATTTACAAAACGGTTATTGCTGTTGGTATTCGCATCACTTTTTACATTATTAAAATTCACATTGTACGACAGGCTGTAATCAATATATTCACTAATGTTGCTTGAAAGGCTTGCGCCGCCATTGTACACAATATTTTCCGTAATCGTATTTCTGTAATTGATCTGACCCGGGCGGCGTTCATAATTAGCGCCTGCATTGATGGTAAAGTTGGTTTTAATAAAGTTCAGCGGCGCAGAATAAGTCAGCATGGAATAAACACTTCTGTAGCCATTCAAGTTGATTGGTTTTGAAAGTTGAGAGTTCCTTAAAATCCTCACGCCCTGCTCAATAGTTGAGTCGGCCCCTCGAACGATATAAGTAGCGTTAGAAATATAATTGTTGGTTGTTCTTGCAGAAATATTAGCAAAGAAAACATTGTTGTTTTGTGTATTAGTGTACGTAAAGCGCCCTGATACATAATTAGAATAAGATTGTTTCAAAGAAGGATTGCCTACGCTTGGCCTAAGCATGTTAGCCGTGTTGGGCACATCCTGCAACTGATTGATGCCCGGCAGGTCGGTATTGGCGCGGTAAAAAACTCTAAAATTGCTGAAGCGGCCCACTTTTTTCATCCAGCGCAAATTGGGCAAAAAGGTGCCAAAAGACTGGTTGACCGATGCCGGATTGGGAAGCACACGTTCACTCTTCAACTGGTTGTTCTGGTACTCAACGCCAAAAGACAAACTGTTATCCCTGCTCTGGCCCAAGCGGTAATTGATGCCCGCGCTGTTGGTCAATACTCTGTTATCAAACTGGTTGGAAAGCCTGGGAAAAGGAATGGTATAATCATTTCCGTCAAACATATTGGCCTGGTTATCTGCTTCATTTAGCTGTATGGAGGTATTGTAACTGAATTCCAACATGCTTTTATCAGTAAGCGGTTCGGTATAACCAATGCGGCCGCCATAGCGGGCGCTGTTGCTGTTATTAATGGTTTTTTGATTTTGAATTGAATCTCTGAACACATTATTGGGATAAAATGAACGTGTAAATTCATCGGTAATACTATATCCGTCATTTTTACTGTGTGTGGAATTTAGAGATGCAAATAAGGTTCTGCCGCGTTTTGCAAAAGCGTGCCGATACATCAGCAGGTTGTTGATATTGTACCCATTTCGTAATGATTCTGAAAGCCCGTTAGAGCGGTTGGTAGAATCATCAGGCAAATAACGCCCATTTGACCAGTAATCAGAATTGGAATTATTGTTTTGAAAACTCACGCTGGGTATGTAATAAAGCGTGTTGTTAGAGTCAATCCTATATTCAAGCCGCATATTGAGGCGGTGGTTGAAATCATCTGAAACAGAACGATACCAGGTGTTTTCACTCAAAAGCGAATCTCTGTTAACGGTGGTGGTTCGGTTGGTAAGGTTTTCGTTTTCTGATTTCCTGTTGTTAAAAAAATAGCTTCCTGTAATATTTAGTTTTTCACCCCATTTATCGGCATAATTTATACCAAATGCATTGGTGCGGCTAATGCCAGGAGATTGCCCCACAGTAAAGTTGCTGCTTCCGCCACCCCAGCCACCGCGCCCGCCACCTCTTCCGCCTCTCCCGCTGCTTGTTACACCCAAAAGGTCTTGCCCGGCAAAGTTTTGCTGGTTTACGTTATTAAAATTTCCTACCAGCGAAATTCTTCTGTCGCCGCTAAAAAAGCTCATGTTGCCTCCTGCCTGGTAGCGGTTATCTGTGCCATACCCCGCATACACACGGCCAAACTGGCCATTGCTTACGCCACCGCGCGTTACAATATTTAATGAGCGTTGCGAGTTGCCATCGTCAAAACCGGTTAGTTGTGCCTGCTCGCTCAACCTATCAAACACCTGTATTTTATCTACTACGTCGGCAGGCAGGTTGCGCAGTGCAGCTGTGGCATCATCGCCAAAAAATTCTTTGCCATCCACGGTTACCTTTCTCACCTGTTCTCCCTGCGCGGTCACATTTCCGCTGCGGTCAACCATTACACCAGGCATTTTTTTTACAAGGTCCTCCACGGTGGCATCCGGGTTTACTTTAAACTGGCTGGCGCTAAACTGCGTAGTATCACCGCGCTGTGTAGCCATGGCGGGGCGTGCTACAACCACCACGCCTTCAAGTGTTTGTGTTCTTTTTGGTAAATACACCTCTCCAAGATCCAGGTTGGGAATGGAGTCGGAAATGGTTACCGGTATTTGTAAAAACTCATATCCTACTGAACTTGCCTGCAATAAATACTGGCCCAGGCTGAGGCCGGAGAAACCAAAACTTCCTGTTTCATCAGACACGGTATAAACGGACTGTGTGGTATCGGCCGCATTTTTTAGTTGTATGGTTGCGCCGCGCACTTTTGTACCTTCAACCGGGTCAACCATTACGCCCTTTACGCTTTGTGCCTGGCTTAAAATGCTAAAAGCCAAAAGAATAGATAAACATCCTGACTTTTGTAAAACATAATTCATAAGTACTTTGACGCTCAAACAACGATTTTCTTTCGAAAAGGGGTGAGAATAACGTTTTTCTAACGGCAAAGCGCAATTGGCATAAACGTTTTACCTGCATTAACAAAAAGTCTTTTATCTTAGCAGCCCTAATATTTTTGAACTATGGAGTATAACAAATTAGTTGCAGTGAGCGGTTTATCCGGCATTTATGAATTAATCAGCAGTAAAACTGATGGAGCGATCGTACGCTCGCTTGATGATAAAACAACAAAATTTGCGGCCTCGCGTAAGCATCAGTTTTCTCACCTGGAAAGTATTGAAATTTATACAACTGGCGATAATGTGAACCTGGTAGACATTTTTAAATCGATGGAAGAAAGTGGCGAAGCATTGCCAGACGTAAAAGATGATAAGGCTGTGAAAGCTTATTTTTCAAAAGTGTATGCCGATATTGATTTTGACCGTGTATATACCAGCGATATGAAAAAAATAGTAAAGTGGTTTGATATTTTGAAAAAAAATGAGGTTGAGATAAAACTAACTGAACCTGACGAAGCCGCGGAAGAAACCGAAACTGATGGCACGCAGGAGCCGGAAGCAAATGAGAAACCAGCAGAAAGCAAAGCAACAGAAGAAAAACCTGAAGCAGAAGTAAAAGCTCCCGCAAAAAAAGCAGCGCCTAAAAAAGCTGCGGCAAAAAAGAAAAAGACCGATTAATGACCGAAAGGCAGCATCTGTACACAAAACATACAAAAAATCTCCCAGTCGGGAGATTTTTATCTTTTAAATGAATTTTATCAAACATTAAGCATGTATACCGCAGATATCAAACCCATACCCCGCAAGTATTTGCCCGATTCTTTTGTTGTAAGCGACTGGGCCTTGCTGGAGCCATACTTTACAGAATTGAAAGATCGCAGCATTGACTCGCTCCAAAGCCTGGAACAATGGATGCTGGATATGAGCGAACTGGAAGCCGTGCTGAGCGAAGATGCCTGCTGGCGGCAGATACGCATGACCTGCAATACAGAAGACCCGAAACTGGCAGAGGACTTCAATTTTTTTATGATGGAAATTCAGCCAAAAATACAGCCGTACAGCGACCTGCTGAACCGTAAATTAATTGAAAGCCCTTACAGTAAAGAGCTGAATCATCAGGAATATTTTACTTACCTGCGAAATGTAAAAAAGAATATAGACCTTTTCAGGGAGCAAAATATTTCTTTGCAAAGCGAGTTGGCGGTGGAGGCGCAAAACTTTGGCGTGATCTCGGGCAAAATGGCCGTGCAGGTGGAAAGCAGAGAATATACGCTGCAACAGGCCGCTAAATTTTTAGAAAACCCTGACAGGCAGCTTCGCGAATTGGTGTACCGCAAAATTGCGGAACGCCGGCTGGAGGATAAAGAAACGCTAAACAACCTGTTTGATTTCCTGCTTCAAAAACGCCATCAGGTGGCTTTAAATGCCGGCTTTGAAAACTATCGCGATTACCGCTTTGCTGAGCTGGGCCGGTTTGATTACGGAAAAGAAAACTGTTTTCAGTTTCACGAGGCAGTGAAGCAACACGTGCTGCCGCTGGTAAATGAGATTTATCAAAAGAAAAAAGAAAAGCTACGCCTTGACTACCTTCGCCCCTGGGATGTGGATGCTGAGCCGGAAGGTGTGCAGCCTCTAAAGCCTTTTAGTACCGGTGCTGAACTCTTGGAAAAAACGATCAGCGCTTTTAACAACCTGAACCCGTTCTTTGCGGGCTGTCTGCAAAAAATGAATGAGATGGGGAGGCTTGACCTGGAAAGCCGCAAGGGCAAAGCACCGGGTGGTTATAACTGCCCGCTGGCCGAGACCGGCGCGCCATTTATTTTTATGAATGCAGCAGGAACGCTTAACGACGTGATCACGATGGTGCATGAAGGCGGCCATGCCGTGCACTCTTTTTTAGCGCATCCATTAAAACTTACGGGTTTTAAAGAATACCCAATGGAGATTGCAGAAGTGGCCAGTATGAGCATGGAGTTGTTCAGCATGGATGAGTGGAAGGTGTTTTTCGACAGTGATGAAGAACTGAACCGCGCCAAAGAGCAGCAGCTGGAACGTGTGCTGACCATCTTTCCGTGGATTGCCACGATTGATAAATTTCAGCACTGGATATATGAAAACCCGCAACATACAAGCGAAGAGCGCGTGGCCAACTGGCGAAGGATACTGGATG
>JAFAFV010000197.1 GCA_023423285.1 Bacteroidota bacterium | reverse complement strand
CTGATAGGGCCTGATGCGAACGTTTTTCCACTCGCCATTTTCCCAGTCAGCTTCCAGCATGTGGTCGGCGAAATATTTTCCAAAACCAAGGTTTGTAAAATCAACTTTAGAAATTCTGCTTTCTTTGGTCTGCTCTACAGGAAAGGCCATTGTCTCCACCATAAAATGATTATTTTTGATAAATAGGTTTGTAAAAATACGAAAAAATAAGACAGGGCCGAGTGCGGTAAACTGATATACTATGAGTTTAAATAATATAGAATTAAATCCACAGTTACTGGCAGAACTTTATCCTAATAAATTGGTAGGCGACATAGATGTCCAGATTATAGCTGCAACTGAACCTATTATGGAGGAGCACGAGGCAACTCTAGAGGCACCGGCGCTGCATTTAAGGCATGATTTTAAATCTTTGGGCAATAATCAAAAAAATGTTCTGGTAGCCGTATATTATAATGACGTTGTACATTTACCCGATGCACAGTTGAACTTTCTTGCCAATTTATTAAAAGCTTGTAATTTAAGCCTGGAAGATGTGGCCCTCATCAACATGAACCATTATAATGGTATTGATTACAACCAAATATTAACTCACTTTAAAAGCAATATAGTACTACTGTTTGGTATGACGGCGCAAGATTTTGGCTTTCCTTTTGAAATACCGGAATACCAGCTTCAGCGCTTTGCAGATAGAACCATCATCCATTCTGCTGCATTGCATAGCATACAGGATGATAAAGAGGCTAAGGGCAGGCTTTGGGCCGGTTTGAAGAAAATCTTTAACCTTTAACCACGGCAGTAAAGAATTAAATCTGTATTTATTCGTATGCAATTAATATTCGCCACCAATAACGATCATAAAGTAAGGGAAATTCGCAACGCGCTGGGGGAGGCTTTCGAAATCATTAGCTTGAAGGAAGCCGGAATTGATAAAGAAATACCCGAACCGCATTATACACTGGAGGCGAATGCCACTGAAAAATCGAGGGTGATTTATGAAATGACCGGCAAAAACTGTTTTAGTGAAGATACTGGCCTTGAAGTGTACGTTTTAAATGGCGCGCCCGGCGTGCTGAGCGCAAGGTATGCCGGCGAAAATGCGAGCTATGATGATAATGTGCAAAAGCTTTTATCACATATGCAGGGCAAACAAAACAGGACGGCAAGATTTCGTACTGTTATCTCACTGATTATAGATGGGAAAGAAAAGCAATTTGAAGGCATTTGCAACGGAATAATTAGCACAAATACCGCTGGCGACCAGGGTTTTGGCTACGACCCCATTTTTATTGCTGATGGCACGGGTAAAACTTTTGCAGAAATGACTCTCGAAGAGAAAAAAGAATTCAGCCACCGCGCAAAAGCAGTTCAAAAACTGGTGTTATATTTGAATAATCAAACAGTTAGGTAGAATTTTCTATTTTTGCCACGCAGAAATGCCGGCCGGTCTCTCGTAAAAACAATAGAATTATAAAACCAGGCATCAGATAAATACAAGTGTTACAAAGGAAGAAGGTTTAAATCCTTTTTCTAAAAAAACAGGGGTAGAAAGGAAATATATCTTTCAATATAAAATTTAAAAGTTGGATTCTACAGGCAACCATAATATTTCGGAAAGCGACTTAATTAAAGGAAGCATTGAAGGAGATCGCAGGATGCAGGAAGAACTGTACAGGCGCTTTTCTCCCAAAATGTATGCAGTTTGTTTGAGATACGCGTCTAACGCTGATGATGCCCAGGATATTTTACAGGATGGTTTCATCAAAGTATTTAAAAAGTTAGACAGCTTTCGCGGAGACGGTTCTTTTGAAGGTTGGGTGCGCCGCATTTTTGTAAATACGGCTATTGAGCATTTCAGAAGAAAAAAATACATGCAACCGGTTACCGAAAAAGAAGAAAACACCATAGAAGGTAAATACGTTTCGGTGCTTGATGACCTGGCAGAGCAGGATATACTGGAACTGGTTTTACAGCTTTCGCCAGGTTACAGAACGGTTTTCAACATGTATGTTGTGGAAGGCTACAGCCACAAAGAAATTGGTGAAATGCTGGGAATTAGTGAAGGTACCAGCAAATCGCAACTTTCAAGAGCCAAAGCAATTTTACAGGATCTTGTAAAAAAGCACATCGAAACCAACCGCGGTAATAAAAGCAAGTCGTCAGTGAGCGAAGACCAGTCTCAATAAAATATAGCACAGGTCCGTAAAAAAATTATTTAGAATTCAACAGCCATGAGCAGCCAGCATAAGTTATACAATTACGAAGTAAGCCCTCCGGCAGAGGTATGGAAACATATTGCGCAGGAACTGGAAGATGTAAATGGTTTCAGAAGCGTTTCAAAAAAATTACAAGCACTGCAGGTGGCGCCACCCCCCGTTGCATGGCATGCTATTGCAGGAGAACTGGATGAAGAACTATCATTCAATATCCTGGCTAAAAAATTATCAGCCGCTTCAGTTGAACCTCCGGCTGAAATGTGGCACAGAATCAACGGGGAGCTTGATCTGCATTTACCCGCGATTAAAAAAGAAGCCCCGGTTGTTCCTTTGAGAAAACGCGTTTTGAGGTATGCCGTAGCAGCAGTTACACTTGGCATTTTAATACTAACTGCCAACCTGATGGTTCAGCGATCAGACAAAGATGTTGACGTGATCACAAAAACATTTACTGACAATATACCGCTTGTTGCAAACCAAGCAGCAGTTAGCCAGCCAGATGCCGTACAATTAGCACAGCAGCCGGTAAAAAGTCATGACTCAACCGCCCTATCGCCTAAAAATTCCCAAAATACAACATCTTCAGATGGATATATAACTACTTCAAATGGAAATATGTATACCACTACTGTGGAAAGAAACCGTGAAATGGACGGACGCTATATTGTATTAATGACTGAAGAGGGCAATGTGGTACGCATGAACAAAAAAGTAAGTAACATGGCTGATTGCATCTCTGGCGAAGTAGAAACCCAGGAGTGCAATCATCAGATAGCTGAGTGGCAGAAAGAACTGGCAAATATACCGGTGTTCGCTTCTCCTGATAATATTTTAGGATTACTTGAATTGGCAAGCAAAGAACCGGCCACAGCAGGTTTATAATATTTAGGGTTAATTCAAGATAGAAATGGAGTTGTGTCAAAAAGGCAGCTCCATTTTTGTTTAAATTTAAAAACTCATTGCTACTTGCACGCTATAATTTTTCGTACACCCTTACATAGTCAATCACATATTGCTGAGGCAGGTTGGCCCCATCCACAGGGCCGGGCCAATTGCCGCCCAAAGCCAGGTTGATGAGCAAATAGAACGGTTTGTGGAATATATTTTCATTAGCGCACACTGAAGCAATCAAAAAGCTATGGTATTTGGTATCGTTAAAGTAAATATCAATTTTTTCACGGTTCCATTCAATGGCATAAATATTAAAACCAGCAGGCTTTTCTGCAGCTATTTTCCCACCCTGCGAGGTGTGCCTGCCGTCATTATTTTTGTAATGCACGGTGCCGTAAATTGTATTGGGATCTTTATTGCCGATAAACTCCATTATATCAATTTCACCGCAAGAAGGCCAGCCCACTTCACGAATGTTGACGCCCATCATCCACAATGCAGGCCATATACCTGCTCCCTGCGGCAGCCTGGCACGTATTTCCACACGCCCATACTTCCAGCTTGCTTTACCTAAGGTATTAATGCTGCCAGATGTAAATTGTGCCGTAGCAGTTTTCTGTGTCCAATGTTCGCTGCCAGGCTTATATGCATGGTTGGGATATTCTTCTTTGCGGCCGGTAATGGTAAGCACGCCGTTTTCCACCCACACATTTTCTTTGCGCGCTTTGGTGTAATACTGTTGCTCGTTGTTGCGAATGTGGCCCACTTCGTAGCCCCATTTTTTATCATCCGGCAAGCCTTTATAACTAAACTCATCCTGCCATACCAGTTTCCAACCTGGTAGTGCGTAATGGTTGTTTGATATTTTATTACTGCAGGATAAAAAGAATATAGCTACTGCTAATGCCAGTAACGAGCCTACTGCATATTTTATAATATTCATTCTTATTGTATTTCAGGTTGAAGGTATAATCCTATTTCTGCAAGGTATGGATTGAGACGGGAGGACTCGATATTGATCCTTATTTTATCAGTAGTGATCCTTTCAAAACGCAAAAGCCTTTTATAACCCATCGTGGTTCCTTCTGTGAATTTCTTCCATGTGCCATTATCGTTATACCAGGCTGAAAATTTTTCTACACGCTGCCCCAGTTTTATATTTTCTTGCAGGGCAAGTACGTCAAAAGTGGCGGTGTTTTTAAGCGTCAATTCAACCGTGGCTTTATCCGCTTTTTTCCGCGTGGTATAATGCGTGCCATCTTTACCATCAAACAATTTGCGGCGCTTCACAAAGCCTAAACCCTTTACGCGCGCACCTTTTGCCAGGTTCACGGCAAAGGTCTGCTGCCGGAGGCGCGTCCAGTCCTGCAAGTTTATGATATCAGTATTATGTACAAGGCCACGCTTATCGGGCGGAATGTTCAACAGCAGCACGCCATTCATACCTACCGAAGTGTAATAGATATCATTCAGGTGTTTGGGCGTTTTCACTTTATCATCCTGCTGCGCATGGTAAAACCATCCTGGCCGGATGGATACATCTGTTTCTGCAGGATACCACACCAAACCTTTGGCTTTTAAAATTTTTTCACGGCTGCCAAGATCATCGCCCCTCATATCGCCCATCGGTTTAAACACCTGATCCTTCTGGGAAGATGCAGCAATTGACGCGGCATCCATATTATCTGATGGCACCACGCTCCACTCCTGCTCGCGGCCTACGCCGGTTTCCGTACCCACCCAGCGCACATCTGGGCCCATAATGGCAATAACTGCCTGCGGCTGTAATCTCCTGATAAGCTGATACCATCTTACAAAATCATACTCTTGTTTTTTACCATTGGGACCCTCGCCGTTGGCGCCATCAAACCACACTTCATCTACCTGGCCATACCAGGTAAGCAACTCGGTAAGCTGGTCTACAAAAAAATCATTGTACGCATCGGTACCATACATGGGCGCGTTCATATCCCACGGAGAAAGATACACGCCAAAGCCAAGCCCGAATTTTTTGCATGATGCTGCCACCTCGCGCACCACGTCGCCATTCCCGTTCTTCCACGGGCTGCTTTTTACGGAGTGGCTGGTTGTTTTTGTAGGCCACAGGCAAAACCCATCGTGGTGCTTGGCGGTAAAGATCACCTGGTTAAATCCTGCATCTTTAACCGTTTGTACCCATTGATCTGTATTAAGTTCTGTGGGATTGAACAGTGTGGGATCTTCTTTACCCGTGCCCCATTCCCTGCCCGTAAACGTGTTGATGCCAAAATGAAAAAACGTGGTAAGCTCTAATTGCTGCCAGCGCAACTGGCGTGGCGTGGGCCTGATGTTGGCCGCTTTACGGATGATCTCCTGCTCCGTATCAGTAGGACTGATAAGTGTGTAA
>JAFAFV010000186.1 GCA_023423285.1 Bacteroidota bacterium | reverse complement strand
CCCACGTCTATAGAAACAATATCACCCTCACGCAATTCTTTGGTATTTGGGAAACCATGCACTACCACATCGTTTACCGATATGCAGGAATTGTAAGGATACCCGTTGTAGTTAAGAAAAGAAGGTATGGCTTTGTGATCGCGAATATAATCGCCGATCTTTTTATCGAGAAATAGAGTGGTGATGCCTGGTTTTAATATTTTAGCCACTTCAGACAAAGTCTGGCTTACAAGCAGCGCGCTCTTTCGCATCAATTCAACCTGCTCATCATTTTTTATAATTATCATACTGTGCAAATTTTATAAAAAAAACCCGGTAATTGCTACCGGGTTAAACTATTTGATTAAACTAATTAGATCTGTACCGGGGACGAACTTTGCCTGCCCTGAATACGGCCGCTCTTCATTAAACCATCGTACTGGCGCATCATCAGGTGCGTTTCAATTTGCTGTAAGGTATCTAAAATTACAGCTACGTTGATGAGTAACGAGGTGCCACCGAAGAACATCGCAAATCCCTGAGTCATACCAAATACCAGTTGAATAATGCCGGGTAAAATACCTATCAGTGCCAGTAATACGGCACCGGGAAGTGTGATCCTGTCCATAATGGTACCTATATAATCGGTAGTGGGCTGACCAGGTTTTACGCCAGGTATGAAGCCATTGTTTTGCTTGAGGTTATCCGATATTTGTTTGGGATTAAAAATTAGCGCGGTATACAGGAAAGTAAACCCTATAACAACAGCAGCGTATATAAGCATGTACCACCCGCTTGTATGGTCAGTAAAGGCACGGCTTAAGTTGGTGTTGGGGTTGCTCATTGTAAACAGCGTAGGTACAAACATGATGGCCTGCGCAAATATGATCGGCATAACACCGGAAGCATTCACCTTTAACGGTAAAAACTGGCGCGCACCACCAAACTGGCGGTTGCCTACAATTTGCTTGGCATAGTTTACAGGAACTTTTCTTACGCCCTGAACCAGCAGGATACAACCCATGTTAATGGCGATGAATAACGCAATTTCAATAATGAAGATCAGGATATCACCGGTGCGGTTGGAGCGGAACGTTAGCTCCTGCGCAATGGACTGCGGGAAACGTGCTAATATACCCACCATGATAATGATGGAAGCACCATTGCCCAAACCTTTATCGGTAATTTTTTCACCAAGCCACATTACAAACAGAGAACCCGCTGTTAATATAATCACAGTGGTTAAAATAAACATGGATGGCGGGTAAGTATCCATAATAGCCGGACCCGAAGTTTGCCTTAAATAAGTAACATAAGCAAAGGCCTGAACCGCAGTAACCACCACAGTAATGTAGCGTGTCATTTGGGTGATCTTCTTACGTCCGCTTTCACCTTCCTTTTGCATTTTCTGGAAGGTGGGAACCAGAACTGTAAGTAATTGCATAAAGATAGATGCCGTAATATAAGGCATGATACCTAATGCAAAAATGGAGGCCATGTTAAAAGCGCCGCCGGCAAAAGTATTGATCAGATCAAGAATACCTGTTTGCGCGTTGTTTTTGCTGTGCTCTTCTAAAATAACGGGATTGATACCTGGCAATACAATGTGGGCGCCCACCCTGTAAACAGCTATAAGCAGTAAGGTAAAAAGAATTTTATTCCTCAGCTCCTCAATGCTCCAGATATTCTTTAAGGTTTGAATAAATTTTTTCACTGATATTGTTCTTAAATTGACAAGTGACCAAAATTAAAAGACGCAACTGAGTGCGTCAAATATTTCAGGCATTATTTTACTATCTCTACGGTACCGCCAGCGGCTTCAATAACAGATTTTGCTTTTTCGCTTACTGCATCTACTTTAAATGTAAAGGCGCCTTTCAACTCACCATTACCCAATATCTTCACTTTATCAGTTTTAGCGGTAAGGCCTGCCTGGTAAAGGTTTTCAATAGTAAATTCTTTGATTTCGTATGCTTCAGCAAGATGGTCAATCTGGCCCACGTTGAACACTTTGTATTCAATCTTGTGAATGTTCTTAAATCCTCTTTTGGGAACACGGCGCTGAATAGGCATCTGGCCACCTTCGTGTGCCATTTTGCTTTTATAACCGGCGCGGCTCTGGCCACCTTTGTTACCTTTTGTTGATGTACCACCATAGCCGCTTGCTTCGCCACGGCCAATTCTTTTCTCTTTGTGTACAGAACCTTTTGCAGGCTTTAATTCGTGTAATTTCATTTTAAATTGCTTTTTTGTTTACTTCCGCCCCAAAGCGTGGGGCTCGCTTGTTAATGAATGGAAAATGTAGAATAGAAAATGTAAAGGTTGTTTACATCCCGCATTCTACATTTAATAAGTTGCATTTTAAATTTCCTCAACTTTCACCATGTGCTCCACCTTGCGGATCATACCCATAATTTGCGGAGTGGCTTCAACTTCTTTACTGCTATTGGTTTTATTCAAGCCCAGGGCTTTCAAAGTAAGCTTTTGCCTCTCAGGCCTGTCAATTGGGCTTTTAACCAATGTTATTTTTACTTTTTTCATCTTTAATAAGTTAATAAGTTGACAAGCTGATAAGTTGACTGGTTAACCTTGTAAACATTTCAACTTTTCAACTTCAAACTTTTAATTATCCGTTAAATACTTTTTTAAGTCCTACGTTGCGGGTTTTTGCCACTGCCACCGGCTCGCGTAGCGTAGCCAGCGCTTTAAAAGTAGCCTTTACCACATTGTGCGGGTTGGCAGAACCAAGGGATTTTGTAAGTACATCGGTATACCCTGCTGCTTCCAGCACAGCGCGCATGCTGCCACCTGCAATTACACCGGTACCGGGTGTTGCGGGCTTAATCATTACTTTTGCAGCGCCGTCTTTACTAAGCTGGTCGTGAGGAATCGTACCTTTGAAAATAGGAACTTTAATAAGGTTCTTTTTGGCATCTTCAATACCTTTTGTAATTGCTTCCTGAACTTCTTTGGCTTTGCCCAAACCATGGCCAACGATTCCGTTACCATCGCCCACAACTACTAAGGCCGAAAAACTGAATGCGCGGCCGCCCTTTGTAGTTTTTACCACACGGTTTATAGCAACCACTTTATCTTTTAATTCAAGTTCGCTTGCTTTTACTCTGTTGAAATTGACTGTTGACATTATTTCAATTTAGAATTATATACTTTTTTTAGAACTGTAAGCCACCTTCTCTTGCGCCTTCGGCTACTGCTTTTACGCGTCCATGGTACAGGTAACCGCCGCGGTCAAAAACCACTTCCTTTATATTCAGGTCGCCCGCTTTGCGTGCAATGGCCGTGCCTACTAATTTGCTTTTGTCGCTTTTATTGCCGCTTTGCGCTTTAATATCTTTGTCTTTAGAAGAAGCCGAAGCAATTGTTACACCATTAATGTCATCAATCAGTTGAACATAAATTTCTGTATTGCTGCGAAAAACTGCCAGTCTTGGCTTTTGAGCGGTGCCACTGATTTTTTGACGAATCGTCAGGCGGATTTTGTTTCTTCTTGTTGCTTTTGCGTTTGCCATCTTTTTATAGTTGAGGTGTTGATGTGTTTACAAGCTGAAAGGATTCTACCCGGATCAAACCTGCTAACTTTTCAACCTGTTAACTTAAAACTTATTTACCTGCAGATTTACCTGCTTTTTTCCTTACCACTTCACCTGCAAAGCGTACCCCTTTTCCTTTATATGGCTCGGGCTTGCGCAGGCTGCGAATTTTTGCACACACGGCGCCCAAAAGCTGCTTATCGCTGCCGGAAATAGTGATGGAAGGGCTTTGACCTTTTAAGGTTTCGGTGGTAACCGTAAGCTCCTTCGGAATTTCGAAAATGATGTTGTGAGAATATCCCAGAGAAAGATCGAGGATATTACCCTGGTTGGACGCTTTAAAACCTACACCCACCAATTCCATTTTTTTCTGATAGCCTTCTGTAACGCCGGTTACCAGGTTGGCAATGAGTGCGCGGTACAAACCATGCAAGGCACGGTGCTGTATTTCATCTGTAGGACGGTTAACGATAATTTCGCCGTCTTTCTTTTCTACTTTAATTTCGGGGTTAACGGCTTGCTTCAGCTCACCTTTTTTACCTTTTACAGTAACCACATTGTCATCACTTATTGATACCGTAACGCCTTCTGGAACTGGAATGGTTTGTTTACCTATACGAGACATTTTTAAAAAATTTGAATTTGAAAATTTGTTATTTGATAATGTAAGTTAAAAGTGTTCAGTCGCCGTATAGAGAACTTAAATTATCATTTTAACTTTATTAATCTGCAAACCATTATCAAATTTGCAAATAATCTTGCGGCTAATTAATATATATTGCAAAGCACCTCGCCGCCTACATTTTGCGCGCGCGCTTCTTTATCTGTCATTACACCTTTTGAGGTGGAAAGAATGGCAATGCCCAGGCCATTTTTTACCCTTCTGATATCAGCAGGCTTTGAATACTGGCGCAAACCAGGGCGGCTTACTCTTTCCAGGCTTTGGATTGCAGGCTGTTTGGTATCAGCATTGTATTTCAAAGCTATTTTGATAATACCCTGTTTGTTGTCTTCTTCAAATTTATACTTCAGGATGTAGCCCTGGCGGTATAAAATTTCAGTCATGCGTTTTTTCAGGTTCGATGCAGGAATATCTACGATACGGTGGCCTGCCATTTGAGCGTTGCGTATTCTCGTTAAAAAATCTGCAATAGGATCTGTTACCATTTTATTTAAAAATTATTCAGTACTTAATTAGTGGGTGGTTTTTGTGTAAAGCCCATACCCTGTCTTACGGCTTCATTTTATATATTGCCAGCTTATTTTTGGCTGGCAGTTACATTTTTACCAGCTTGCTTTTTTAACGCCCGGAATTTTTCCGTTAAGAGCCATGTCTCTTAAAGCAACTCTTGAAATACCAAAGTAGCGTATGTAACCTTTAGGGCGGCCAGTAAGCTGGCAGCGGTTTTTAAGCCTTACTTTAGAAGAGTTTTTAGGAAGTTTGTCAAGTGCGGCCCAATCGCCGGCTTGTTTCAGCTCTTCTCTTTTAGCTGCAAACTGCTCCACCATTTTCTCTCTTTTACGTTGGCGTGCTATAATTGATTTTTTTGCCATGCTATTCCTTTATTTCTATTTTATATTGTTTCTTTCTTTGCGTTTTTGAAAGGCATTCCCAGTTCTTTCAGCAGTTCGTAAGCTTCTTCATCTGTTTTTGCTGTAGTGACGAAAGTAATATCCATACCAGTGATCTTGTTCACCTTATCAATATCAATTTCGGGAAAGATGATCTGCTCGGTTACGCCCATGGTATAGTTGCCGCGCCCGTCGAAGGATTTTTCGTTGATGCCTTTAAAATCGCGCACACGGGGTAAGGCCACAGATATAAGCCTGTCTAAAAACTCGTACATTTTCACTCCGCGCAGGGTCACTCTTGCACCAATGGGCATGTGCTTGCGCAGCTTAAAGTTTGAAATATCTTTTTTAGAATTGGTGATCATCGCTTTCTGCCCTGTAATGTTGCTCAGTTCTTCCACAGCAATGTCTACCAGTTTCTTATCCGCCACAGCCCCGTTCACACCACGGTTCACGCAAATTTTTTCAAGCTTTGGGGCCTGCATTACGCTTTTATAAGCAAATTTTTTAACCAGAGCAGGTGCTACTTCTTTTTTATATTTATCTGCCAGCCTGGGGGTATATTTTGTTGTACTCATGATTTCTGTATTATTTAGCTACAAAATACTATAGTTTCTCTCCCGATTTTTTAAAAACACGAACCGCTTTGCCGTTGTCATCACGCTCGCGCTTAATTTTTGAAGGAGCTTTAGATTTGGCATCCCATAGCATTACGTTGCTGATGTGTATTGGCGCTTCTTTTTTTACAATACCGCCCTTGGTATTTTGTGCAGAAGGCTTGGTGTGTTTGGTTTTAATGTTTACACCTTCTACCAGCACTTTACTTTCATCTACCAATACTTCTTTTACAACGCGTGGTTTTGTTACGTCTTTGCTTTCGCCGGCAATAACTACTACCTGGTCGCCTTTTTTAATATTGTACTTGGGTTTAAATCTGTTGCTCATTTTATTATGCTTTTTGCTGTAAGCTTTAGGCTTTTGGCTTTAGGCTATTAGCTTTTCAAATTTGTTTTATATGCTTTGCTGTAAGCTTTAGGCTGCTGATTCTTTACAATACTTCAGGCGCTAATGATACAATCTTCATATATCCTTTATCCCGCAGCTCTCTTGCCACAGGGCCAAAGATGCGGGTGCCCCTTGGCTCGCCAGCGGCATTCAGGATCACCACTGCGTTGTCATCAAAACGTATGTAAGAACCATCTTTACGGCGCAGTTTGTTGGTGCTGCGAACGATTACGGCTTTTGTTACGGTTCCTTTTTTAATACCACCGGCAGGCATAGCGTCTTTTACGGTTACAACGATCTGATCACCTATCCTGGCATAACGCTGGCCGCTGTTTCCAAGCACACGAATACAAAGCACTTCTTTGGCACCGCTGTTATCAGCTACGTTTAACCTGCTTTCTTGCTGTATCATCTTTAAAAATTTTGAATTACGAATTATGAATTATGAATTATAAAACTCAACATTGATAATTCAGCATTTATAATTAATTATTTTACTTTTTCTACCACTTCCACTAATCTCCATCTTTTCAGCTTGCTCAGCGGGCGGGTTTCCATGATCTTTACAGTATCGCCAATGCTGCATTCGTTCTTTTCGTCATGCGCATGGAATCTGGTGGTTTTTTTCAGGAACTTTCCGTAAAGAGGGTGTTTGATCTTTCTTTCAACCGCAACGGTAATGGTTTTTTCCATTTTGTTGCTGGTTACAACACCAATCCTGATCTTTCTTAAATTTCTTTCAGACATTGTATTTACCTTTTGGCTTAACTAATTTAGATTACGCTTTTTCAACCTCTTGTTTTTGTTTTAAAAGCGTTTCGATCCTGGCAATATCTTTACGCACGGCGCGAACAGACATGGGGTTTTCCAGCGGAGAAATTGCGTGAGCAAACTCCAGTTTTTTTAATCTTTGTTTGGACTGCTCTAACTGAAGCTTTAAATCTTCAACGCTCAATCCTTTTATACTGTCTAAGTATTCTTTTTTCTTTGACATTGTAAACACATTTTAGTTGGTGATCAAATCCCTGCGCATGGTAAACTTCGTTTTAATGGGTAATTTACCCGAAGCCAGTGCCAGCGATCTGCGCGCCACTTCTTCGCTTACGCCATCAATTTCGAAAATGATACGGCCAGGTTGTACCACTGCTGCCCAGTACTCAAGGTTACCTTTACCTTTACCCATACGCACCTCTGCGGGTTTGTGGGTGATGGGTTTATCGGGGAAAATGCGGATCCACACATTACCTTCTCTTTTCATGCTGCGGGTTAATGCCTGGCGGGCGGCTTCTATCTGGCGGTCTGTGATCCAGTGAGAATCCAGTGCTTTTAATGCATAAGAACCAAACGCAATAGTTGCCCCTCTTTTGGTGTCGCCTTTCATGCGACCTTTCTGCATTTTCCTGTGCTTTGTCCTTTTCGGTTGTAACATATTCAGTTTATTTATTACCGGTTACCAGTTTGAGGTATCCAATCTTAAAATTTATTTTTTGAACCGGCAACCAGTAATTTGTGACCAGTAACCGGAAACTTCCTTAGTTCCTTCTGTCTCTTCCACCACCACCACGGCGGTCTCCCCTTCTGTCATCACGGCGGTTATCTCTGCGGTGCTCACCGCCACCAATACTCTTATCATTTCCTGAGATAAAGTTGGGGTTCAAATCTCTTTTAGTAAGTACCTCACCTTTACAAATCCATACTTTAATACCAATTTTACCATAAACGGTTTGTGCAAACACATTGGCATAATCAATATCCATACGGAAGGTGTGCAAAGGCACGCGACCTTGTTTAAATTCTTCGCTGCGGGCTATTTCAGCACCTGCCAGCCTGCCGCTCAGTTTTACTTTAATGCCTTCGGCACCCATACGAAGCGCTGAAGCGATGGCCATTTTAGTGGCGCGTTTAAAGTTGATACGATTTTCGATCTGGCGCGCGATGGTATCGCCCACGATCATGGCATCGGTTTCCGGACGGCGAATCTCAAGAATATTGATCTGCACATCATCGTTACCGGTAAGCTTTTTCAGTTCTTCTTTAATTCTGTCTACTTCACCGCCCCCTTTACCAATGATGATACCGGGCTTAGATGTATGAATAGTAATGATCAGTTTACCCAGCGTTCTTTCAATAACAATTTTAGAAATACCGCCTTTGTTGATACGGGCGTTGAGGTAATTTCTGATCTTGTTGTCTTCAATTAATTTAGAAGCAAAATCTTTTTTGCCTCCGTACCAGTTAGACTCCCATCCGCGGATGATGCCTAACCTGTTACCAATTGGATTTGCTTTTTGACCCATATTTATTGGTTATGCGTTTTTAGTTTCTTTTGTCTTTTTTGCAGAAGCTTTTGCCTGAATGGATTTTGCTTTTGCTTTTTTAGCTTCAGCTTTTAGCTTTTTGGCAGTTTTCGTGTCCACACCTTCGTCTATAACAATGGTAACGTGGTTGCTGCGCTTTCGAACCCTGTAACCGCGGCCCTGTGGTGCAGGACGCATACGTTTTAAAGTTCTGCCTTCATCCACAAAAATTGTTTTAATAATCAATCCTGCTTCATCGCCACCTTCGTTGGCCTGTTTCCAGTTGTTGATGGCGTTAAGGACCAGTTTGCGCAAAGGAACGGCGGGGTGCTTTGGGTTGTGCTCCAGTTCAGCTAATACCAGGTCCACTTTCTGGCCACGAATCAAATCAGCCAAAAGCCTCATTTTGCGGGGCGAGGTTGGATAATTTCTAAGTTTTGCTACTGCTTCCATTTTTAATTTTTGATGTTTGATGCTTTAACGTCAAACTGCTTTACTATTTTTTTAAGCCCGGATATATTTACACTCATCTTTGCTTACTGCCATGCCGGGCCAAATGAATTTTATTTGCCGCCTGCGTGGCCTTTAAACTGGCGGGTTGGCGCAAATTCGCCCAACTTGTGCCCCACCATAAATTCAGTTACATACACGGGAATGAACTTGTTACCGTTATGCACAGCAAATGTGTGGCCTACAAAATCAGGAGTAATGGTAGAGCGGCGGCTCCATGTTTTTATTACTGCTTTTTTTGCTCCTCCTTCGTTAATAGCTAATACCTTTTTTTCCAGGTGAGTTGCTACATAAGGACCTTTTTTAATCGAACGAGCCATTTATACTTACAATTTTAGATTTACGATTTACGATTTTTTCTTTGTGTGCCTGCCCGATAGCTACCGGGGCCGAAGGCTATTTTGCTAACTTGCTGCCGTCTTTACGCTGAATGATTAGTTTATCGCTTGCCTTTCCTCTTGTTCTTGTTTTTTCGCCTTTGGCGTATTTACCAGTGCGGCTGCGCGGGTGTCCACCACTTGCTCTACCTTCACCACCACCCATCGGGTGATCCACCGGGTTCATGGCAACACCACGTGTGCGTGGTTTAATACCTTTCCACCTGTTGCGGCCGGCTTTGCCCATGCTTTGCTGGCTGTGGTCGCTGTTGCTCACAACTCCTACGGTTGCAAAACAATTGATGAGTACTTTTCTCAACTCCCCGGAAGGCATTTTAAGAACGGCGTATTTTTCTTCTTTGTTGGTAAGCTGCGCGCTTGAACCTGCGCTGCGGGCCATTACACCACCCTGACCGGGATGCAATTCAATATTGTGAATGTTGGTACCCAAAGGCATGTTCTTCATTTGAAGCGTGTTGCCTATTTCTGGGGCAACTGTATTGCCGCTTACAATTACAGAACCTACTTTTAAACCCTGCGGAGCTATAATATAACGTTTTTCACCATCTGTATATTCTACCAAAGCAATGAATGATGTACGGTTAGGATCGTATTCAATAGTTAATACTTTGGCTTCAATGTTATGTTTGTCTCTTTTAAAATCAATAATGCGGTATTTCTTTTTGTGTCCACCGCCTCTGTACCTCATGGTAAGGTGACCAGAAGAGTTACGTCCGCCGGTGCTTTTCTTTTTTTCAACCAGGGTTTTTTCCGGCTGATTGGTAGTAATTTCCGCGTACGCGTTCCCTATTCTCCAGCGGGAGCCTGCGGTCATTGGTTTAAATTTTTTTACTGCCATTTTAATTTCTTTTTACTCTATGAGTATTTATTTTCAACACTTCGCGGCGGTTGGTGGCCTTTCGTTTTGTTATGGGTTCTTGGCTCTCTAGTTCTTGGCTTGCTATGAACCATTTACCATCACAACTATGAACCTATAAGTTTGCGTACAAATCAATCTCTTCGCCTTCAGCGATGGTTACGTAAGCTTTTTTATAAGCAGGCTTGCGGCCCTTAATAAAACCGGCTTTGGTATAGCGGGTTTTGTTTTTTGCCGGGGATACTACGGTATTTACGTTTGTAACGGTTACACCGTAAAAAGCTTCAATAGCTTTTTTAATTTCAAGCTTGTTCGATTTTCTGGCCACTTTAAAAGCATAGCGGCGTAAAGATTCCTGCTGCGCATTGGCTTTTTCGGTAATGATTGGCTTTATTAAAATTTCGCTCGGTTTCATCTTTGTTTATTTTAGTTCCGATAGCCATCGGAATGAAATTAGAAATTACTACGCTTCTGCTGGCTGCTCATCTTCACTAAAAATCTTTGCCGCACTTTCAGTAAATACCAGTACATCAGAGTTCACGATGTCGTAAGTATTTAAATCGCTGAGCGCGATGCCCAGAACAGAAGGAATGTTACGGAAAGACAATTCCAGATTATTGTTAGAGCCTGCCATCACAAACATGGATTTTTTGTTGCCCGCGTTCAGGCTGGTTAAGATACCCGCGAAAGCCTTTGTTTTAGGAGTATCAATATTGATATCTTCTACCACCACAATGGCATTGCTCTTAGCTTTCAGTGAAAGTGCTGATATCTTAGCCAGGTCTTTCACTTTCTTGTTCAGCTTAAAGTTATAATCGCGCGGTTTGGGGCCAAAAATAGTACCACCACCTTTGTACAAGGGGTTGCGGATATTACCTTTACGGCTGCCGCCCGTACCTTTTTGTTTGTGTAGCTTGCGACTGGCACCTTTTACCTCGGCACGTGTTTTTACTTTGTTGGTACCCTGACGTTGTGCGGCTAAAAATTGCTTCACGGCCAGGTAGATCACGTGGTTGTTCGGTTCTGCACCAAAAATATCATCCGGCAATTCAACCGAACGGCCTGTGGCTTTACCTTCTGTATTTAAAACTTCAACTTGCATTTTCTTTATTTTTTCTCTTGCTGCATTACTGCGGCAAACAATGATAACCCTGAATTAAATTTGAACTAAAACAATTGATCCGATGTGGCCGGGAACCGAACCGCTAACGAGGATGTAATTTTTTTCGGGGAAGATTTTTACCACTTTCAAGCCTTTCAGCTTTACCCTTTCGCCACCCATGCGGCCCGCCATGCGCATACCTTTCATAACACGGCTGGCGTCAGAAGAGTTACCCAATGAACCGGGAGCGCGCTGTCTGTCGTGCTGGCCGTGAGACTGCTCGCCCACACCATGAAAACCGTGGCGCTTAACCACACCCTGAAAACCTTTACCTTTTGAAGTGCCCACCACGTTTACTTTTTCACCTTCAGTAAAAATGTCAACGGTGATCGCTTCACCAATATTTTTTTCGATTGAAAAATTGCGGAATTCTTTAGAGATTTTTTTTGCGGAAGTGTTAGCCTTTGCGAAGTGGTTTTTTTCAGGTAGCGTGGTGCGGCTTTCTTTTTTGTCGCCGTAAGACAATTGTAACGCGTTGTAACCGTCAGTTTCTATCGTTTTCACCTGTGTTACAATACAGGGGCCTGCTTCTATGATGGTGCAGGCAGTTTGTTTGCCCTGAGGATCGTAGATGCTGGTCATCCCAAGCTTTTTCCCAATAATTCCTTTCATTTCTGTATATGTTTTAGTGCTGCGCAGGATTATCAGGACTGCCGGCAACTGATACCGGTATCGATCCTCGTTTGCTGCCGACCTTTTCTATTTTATAAGAAGTACCGGCAGTAAACAAACCCTGAACGGCTTGTTTTATGTTTAGTTCAGTGCTCTTTTGGCTCGCCGTAGCGAATTTGAGAGATGAAATGTTTTTGTGATAAGAACTACAATGTTGCTCCGGGCGTGGAGCGGCAAAGCTTAAGCTTTGATTTCTACTTCCACACCGCTGGGCAGGTCCAATTTAGACAGTGCATCCACCGTGCGGGAAGAAGAGGTATAAATATCCAGCAACCTCTTGTGTGTTGCCAATTGAAACTGCTCACGGCTCTTTTTATTTACGTGAGGAGAGCGAAGAACAGTAAAGATTTTACGGTGTGTTGGCAAAGGAATGGGGCCTGTAACCACAGCGCCGGTGCTACGCACGGTCTTAACGATTTTCTCGGCTGATTTATCAACCAGGTTGTGATCGTAAGATTGTAATTTTATTCTGATTCTTTGTGACATTGTAAAATACCCGTTTCAATTTGGGAGTGCAAAGGTAAGGGGAAGTTTTCTATTAAACTAAATTTTTAAGAAAAATTTTTCTATCAATACTTGTTTTTCCGGGCTGTAATAATACATGCTCTTTTGCGCTTTAAAAGATTATGTCACAGGCCGTTTACAATTTCCTTTAATGCAATAAGAATAGATGGAAATGATTTTCAGATCTCCTGCAAAAAGTATAAACGTCGCAGGATGAAATTTCTGAAACCACCTGCTGATCTCTAGTAAATGTAGCCGTTCCCTGAACGACTACGGGATTTTCGCTTTTATCATATTCAACTGCCTGAAATCAGTGGTCACGCTGTCAAAATAAGCCCTCACCTTTTCACAATAGGCTTTGATCGTTTCAATTCCCTTTAAAGTTTGCACGCCAGGCGTTTCCCATAATGTACTGGCCGTCAGATATTCGTAACAAATGCTAAATTCTCCTTTTGAAAACGATATCGCCATATCTGATTTTTTCATGTGCCATTTTCCTGTAAAAGAACTTTTTACTGTATACAGAAGGCATTCCTCTTGCTAATAATATTTATAGGCATAACTGAAGGCATAGACGCATTAGCGCATTTAATATCTAATTGGTTACTCCAGTGTCCTTGCAGGTTTGTTTAGGAAAGAAGAATGGAGATAATCTTTTTGAAGCTAATACTTTCGTAGCACTGAGACGCTAATTTAATTTAAAGTAACATACCTAACACATCCCCGGCATCAAAAAAGCCTCCCGCATGGAAGGCTTTTACTAAAACAATTAAAACTTCTCTACAAAATACCTGACGAGCTGTTGGGCTCTATTATTTCCACATGTACCGGAACAATACCGTAGGCCGTGTGAGCTATTTTTTCAAAAGCCGACTTACTCAGATCTACTCTTCCTTTAATGTGTTTAGCCATCCTGTCGTTCACCACTACGGTTACGCTTTTGCCCGTTTTCGTATTGGTTACCAGCAGTTTAGTGCCTAACTTGTACACGTTCGAAGCGGCGGTTTTCAGGTGGTCCCAATAAGTGTCGCCAGTGGCGGTTTTTCTTCCATTAAATTTGCTGTGATAATAAGACGCTATAGCCTTACCCTTATCCTGTGCTGTTTGTGCCGATACGGTTGTAGTTGCCGTAATGATGGCGAATACTAAAATTAGTACTTTCTTCATTAATTGTGTTTTCGTTTAACAATTACCCCGGGTTAAGCCCGAAGCATTTAATTCTATGACAACTGAATAATCAGCAGCCCTGGGTCAAAGTCAATACTTTGAATATGTTAACAGGCAGCAAAATGAAGCTGCGAAGGTACTTGTTTAAATTTTACTGAAAAGCATTTGCTCCGCCAATCTGGCGCTACTAATCATTGAAATTAAATATAATATATTGAATAGGAATAGGTTAAAATATTGAATAAACAGACTATATTTCAGGTTCTGTTTTATTTCTGATCACTTCAACTGCTACATTTACCAACCCTGAGCTTAAAGAGGCAATCTTAGTATAAGCTGATTTACTCAAATCAACCCGGCCTTTCATGTGCGAGGCCATGCGGTCGTTAACTGTAACCACCACACTTTTACCGGTTTTTAAATTTGTAACTAAAAGCTTGGTACCCAGCTTATACATATTACTGGCTGCGGTCAGCAGATGGTCGCGGTACACCTCACCAGTGGCGGTTTTACGGCCATTAAATTTGCTGTGATAATAAGATGCTTTTAGTTTATGATCATTGCCCGATTGTGCAAAGCTTATGGAACAACTAAGCGAGAAAACTATAAGAACACAAATTAATTTTTTCATTTTGAAATCAATAGTCAATTGTATCAACAATAAGTTATGAACACGTTCTTTAAAACGGTTAAAACGAAGTTTTATTGTATCAAATGACCAAAATCAGTATATAAAAATATAAATGACTGATTATCAATTAAAAATTAATTAGTGTTGATCGATCTTCTTCCGTGTTCTAAGAACCTCCAGGTGCCTCTGTACTTCTCAAAAAATAATTCATCAATAAAATCATTGTAAGAAATAAGTATTAAAGCTTGTGACAACTCCTTATTCAAAATAATATTTTTGAAGTGAATGCTTTGCCCCCCTTTTCGCCACGAAACATTGGAAAGCAAAGCTGCCAAAAAGCTGGTTTTTTTGTCAAACCTTCCTGTCTCAACGAAAATCTTCATCGCCTTCAACCCTTCATCAGCAAATAACACGGGTTCGTAAAGTCCGTTATTTTTAATAAATGGGGTTTTAAAGTTGTTAATACCTTGCCCTACACCATTCGGCTTTAATTTTAATATCATTTCATAACCCAATACCTTCAGAATTGAATCACGGTAAACACGTTTTCCGGTATAAAGGTTAAATATTTTTTCCTCCACCTTCCATTCAAATAAATCATAAGGAGTAATCGTAGTTTTGATATTTGAATTATAAATTAAATAACGCTTGGAGAGATGTTTCTTTCCGTACACAGGGTGCGTAAAAATTTCATTCTTTTCATCGCGGGAAGCGTTCAAACGATTAATATATTCGTCAGAAACGAATTGTACAATTTGGCTGATATTTTCGCATGTATCATCAAAACAGCTACTGTTAATAGTATATTTAGAAATAAACTTTTCTAACAGCACCGAAGAATTTTTCTTGAAGGCTTTTTCTAATTCATTTATTGGCTGAGCATTGAGTTCTGCAGTAAATAAAAATACAAGAAATATGATTATTTTATTTTTCACATTATGTTGATGCAACAATGTAATGGATTACACAATCTCCCCTTCCAGATCGTAATCATAGGCTTTTTCGATCTTCACATTGTAAAAATGGCCAATCTGTAATTTTTGTGCTGAGGTGATCACCACTTCGTTATCTACTTCAACGCTGTCAAACTCGGTACGGCCAATGTACCTGCCCGCTTCTTTTTTATCAATGATGGTTTTAAAGGTTTTGCCCACTTTTTCCTGGTTCAGCTCAAATGATATTTCCTGCTGAAACTCCATAATCTCCTGCGCCCGGCGCTCTTTTTCTTCCTGTGGAATGATATCAGAAAGAGCATACGCGCCCGTACCCTCTTCGTGAGAATAAGTAAAAATACCTACCCGGTCAAAACGGTGCCGGGCTAAGAATTCTTTTAATTCTTGCACATCTTCTAAAGTCTCCCCGGGAAAGCCGGTAATAAGTGTAGTTCGCAGGCAAATGCCCGGAACCTTTTGGCGCACAGCAGCGATGAGATTGTCAATTTCTGCACGGGTAATTTGGCGCCTCATAGCAGTAAGCATATTATTAGTGGCGTGCTGCAGCGGCATGTCAAGATAATTGCAAATGTTGTCGCGCTCCCGCATCACATCCAGTATTTCAAGCGGAAATTTGGTGGGATAAGCATAGTGCAGGCGTATCCATTGCAACCCTTTCACATCTGCCAGGCGGTGCAGCAATTCGGGCAGCATTCTTTTTTTATAAATATCAAGGCCGTAATAGGTAAGTTCCTGCGCAATCACCATAATTTCCTGAACTCCCATTTGCACCAGCCTTTCCGCTTCGCGAACCAACTCTTCCATTGGCCTGCTTACGTGAGCGCCCCGCATTAAAGGAATGGCACAAAAAGCGCAGGTGCGGTTGCAGCCTTCTGAAATTTTTAAATAAGCGTAGTGTTTGGGTGTTGCCAGCAGGCGCTCACCCAGCAATTCCGTTTTATAATCTGCGTCAAACTGTTTTAAGATAGACGGCAATTCCATGGTACCAAAAAAAGCATCCACTTCGGGTATCTCCTCTTCCAAATTGTTTTTATAACGCTCGCTTAAGCAGCCGGTCACATATACTTTGTCCAGCTTTCCCCTTCGTTTCAGTTCAACCTGTTCTAAAATGGTGTTAATGCTTTCTTCTTTTGCCTTATCAATAAAACCACAGGTGTTCACTACTACAATATTATGGTCGCGCTTCATATTTTCATGTACCACATCAATTTCATTTGCGCGCAACTGGCCGCTCAGCACTTCGCTGTCAACCATGTTTTTGCTGCACCCCAGTGTTATAATGTTTACTTTATCTCTCTTTAATGTCCTTGCTTTCAACTGCTGTTGTTTTTTTTTAAAATGGATGGCAAAGGTAAAGCCGTGTGCCGACATAATTCTATTATTTGCTAATGATGGCGGCTACTTTAACATTCCGGCTCATTCAGCGGTACATTTACAGCCAGACCACCGTCAGATGTTTCTTTGTATTTATGGCTCATGTCCTGCGCTGTTTCCCACATGGTTTTGATCACGTCTCCCAGCGAAACTTTAGCGAATTGCGGCGAGCTTTGCAGCGCCAGTTGCGATGCGGCAATGGCTTTTATAGCACCCATAGCATTTCGTTCAATACAAGGAACTTGTACCAACCCTGCCACAGGATCGCAGGTCATACCCAGGTGGTGTTCCATAGCTATTTCGGCAGCCATTAGTACCTGCTGCTGTGTGCCGCCCAGCGCTTCGGTGAGGGCTGCCGCCGCCATGGATGAAGATACTCCGATCTCTGCCTGGCATCCACCCATAGCAGCAGATATGGTGGATTGCTTTTTGAACACGCATCCAATTTCGGAAGCCGTCATTAAGAACCGGATGATCATTTCATCATCGGCATCTACATCGCAAAAAAGAATGAGGTAATGCAGCACAGCGGGTATTACACCGGCTGCGCCATTTGTAGGAGCCGTAACCACTCTGCCAAATGAAGCGTTTTCCTCATTCACGGCCAGTGCAAAACAACTCACCCAGTCTAATGTGCGCTGAAAGGTATGTTTGGTATTTTGAATAACTGACAGCCACTCTTCATAACTGTGATAAGCCTGCCCTTTGGTAAGGTTTTTATTCATTTCAGATGCCCGTCTTTTTACTTCCAGTCCGCCTGGCAAAATGCCTACTGTGTGGGAACCTTTGTAAGTGCACTCTTTCATCACCTGCCAGATATTTAAAATACCTGATCTAATTTCTTCATCTGGCCTCCAGGCTTTTTCATTTTCGTATACCACACCGCTGATGGGCAATCCTGTTTTTACACACCAGGCCAGCAGGTCATCTGCATGATTGATGGGATAAGGCAACTGTACAGAAGTTGTAGCATGTGTTTGCTCCCCTTCTTTTTGCACAAAACCACCACCCACTGAGTAAAATGTTTCAGCTAACTGTTCACCATTTAAAAATTTTACTAAAAAGGTTAAGCCATTGGAGTGAAAGGGCAGCGTTTCACTAAATAAAAAAATAATATCAG
>JAFAFV010000128.1 GCA_023423285.1 Bacteroidota bacterium | reverse complement strand
TCTATCAGCTCTTCATCAAACTGCAGGGCGGTATCAGGTGCTTTTTGTTGCTGCATTGTTTTCATCATTCTTACCGGTTTTATCAAATTTTTTTTGCGGCTTTTGTTTGTCTTCTGCTTTCAGTTTTTTCGTGCTCTTCTGCTGCCGTTTCGAATTTTTACTGTTTGCGGTTGTAGAACGGTTTGCCATAATTTAATTTTTATGGTTGTATAGCCAATATTATGCCTGACAGGCATGAACATTCATGATTATGTTTGAGAATAGATAGCCACAGAATGTAGTAATTGGGGACAGTATTATTAATTTCGGAGGCCTGCCTTACAAGATTTAATCATATTGTTCGGTTACCTGTGTGGGTTCGCTCAGGTCAGCAACGCAAATAAAGATCAAACTGCATAACCGTTACTATAAGTCAAATAATATTTATCTATTTAAGCAACTTCATATTCAACCTTAGATGGAGATTCCATTGCATCAGATGCATTCAATATTTCAATTCCCACAAGTTGGTTGTCTGCATCATAATCAAGGATCACACCTTTTTTATCTTCATCTGACTCAACAACAGGAGCTCCGCTTAACTAAATATATAAGATATAGGTTTGTTTATCGTATCGTACTTTCATGTGTGTATTTTTATGTTGGTCACATGGAATAACCATAAGTTCTTAGATTTTTATATTCATTACGGTTGGTATAGATGCTTAATCTTTATGGTTATTTCATGTGTTTATATTTTTTAGTGCGCCGCTATGCGGCTGATTTTATTGGTCACCTGGAATAGCCATAATGATTTCTTGTTGGTATGCAATCTTGCTTATGATTATTTCATGCTATAAGTATTTTGAAATTTTAGATGTTTTGTAAATCGTTTTAATAAGTGGGCGAATATTATTATTTAAAATACACGGAAAATAAATTAGTTATTTATCAACTTTTGATAAATTAATTGTTCATTTGTTTCTTCAATTATTTTATCAGGAGCCGCCAAAACCCCATCCACCTCGGTTTTGGTGATATTCCTGATTTGCATTTGTACTAAACAATGTTTTGAAAAATTAAACGGGCCATTCATATTTACAAACTTACAAAATTACCTGCCTATTATTTATGACCTGACTTTCAATTCCTCACCGGCTTGCCCGTCTTTATTACTGCCTGCAACCGTTCTAAAGTTTTCCTTTCGCCGCATAGCGAAAGGAAGGCCTGCCTTTCCAGATCTAATAAATATTGTTCGCCTACAAGCACAGGTTCACTCAAATCGCCACCACACATTACGTAGGCTAGTTTACGGGCTACAAGCGCATCGTGCTCAGTAGCATAGTTGGCTTTTACCATTCCGTTAATGCCTGCCAGCAAAGCACCCAGCGCACTGCGGCCTAAAACCCTGATATTGTTTTTTTGAACAGGCTGCACATAACCGCTATCAAACATTTCTATCACGCTGCGTTTGGCTGCTGCCACCCGCCGGCTTTGGTTCAACACAATTTCATCAAGGCCGTGGCGGTATATGCCCAGGTCAAAAGCTTCGTGTGCAGAAGTGGCTACCTTAGCAGTGGCAATGGTCATGAACCTGTTTTGTAGCGGAATATTTTCGGGCTCACCGCTATGAATTTCAGATGCTGCACGTAGTACAAACTCTTTGGTTCCGCCGCCGCCGGGGATGACACCTACACCCAGCTCTACCAAACCGGTATATGTTTCTGCCGCCGCGCAAACCTTATCGCTGTGCAGGCTTAGCTCGCAACCGCCACCAAGCGCCAGGCCGTGCGGCGCCACCACTACCGGCACTGCCGAATACCGCACACGCATCATCGTATTCTGAAACATTCGTATGGCCATATCCAGCTCGTCGTATTCCTGTTCTACTGCCAGCATAAAAATCATCCCAATATTGGCGCCTGCCGAAAAATTGGCTCCTTCGTTGGCAATAACAAGTCCTTTATAATTTTTTTCTGCTTTTTCAATCGCGGTATTGATGCCGCTGAGCACATCGCCGCCAATGGTGCCCATTTTTGTATTCCATTGAAGTGCCAGTACATCATCGCCAATATCATACAACCGGCAACTATTATTTTTCCAAACAGTTCGATCAGCATACTGACTCAAAATGATAAAACCATCGTGATCTGATATAGGCTCGTAAGCGCCGCCCCCGTTTAAAAAGTCAGGCTGGTAAGCCAGCTTTTTGCTGTTCTCAATTTTGTAAAATGAATGATTGCCTGCACTTAGCATTTCGTCCACCCATGGCGCCACACTATATCCCCCGGCTTTCATCGCTTCCACGGTTTTGGCTACGCCTAATAAATCCCAACTTTCAAAAGCGCCAATTTCCCAGCCAAACCCGGCCATCATAGCGTCGTCTATGCGGTAAGGCTCATTACTAATTTCGGGAACGCGGTGGCTGATGTAAGAAAACAATCCATAATGAAAGGCACGGAAAAATTCCCCTGCTTTATCGGGGCTGCTGTGGAGCATTTTAATGCGGGTGTGCAAATCTTCTACAGGTTTTGCAGTAGTAAGTGATGCAAACTTTGCTTTTACACGCGGCTTGTACTCCATGGTTTTCAGGTCAAGCGACAGTATTTCCGAAGTTGCTTCACCGCTTTCGGACGGGGAAGGATTTTTTATTTTCTTATAAAAACCCTGAGATGATTTGTCGCCCAGCCATTTGTTTTCCACCACTGTATTTAGCCATCCGGGAATTTTAAAAACATCCCTTGCTTCATCTTCAGGACGTGTTTCATACACACCGGTTGCTACTTTTACAAGCGTGTCAATACCCACCACATCGGCCGTGCGGAAAGTGGCAGATTTTGGCCTGCCAATGATGGGGCCTGTCAGCGCATCCACTTCATCTATGCTAAGGCCTAACCGATCCATCAGTGAAAAAATATACATGATACTGAAAACACCAACGCGGTTGGCAATGAAAGCAGGAGTGTCTTTAGCCAACACAGTGGTTTTACCCAAAACCAGGTCTCCGTATTGCAATAAAAAATCAACTACAGCAGGATCAGTTACTGCAGTGGGGATGATTTCCAGCAATCGCAGGTAACGGGGCGGGTTGAAAAAGTGGGTGCCGCAAAAATGTTTTTTAAAGTCATCGCTGCGCCCATCTGTCATTAAATGAATGGGAATACCCGAGGTGTTGGAGGTGACCAGTGTGCCGGACTTTCGGTACTGTTCTACTTTATCAAAAACCTGCTTTTTAATATCCAGTTTTTCTACCACTACTTCAATTATCCAATCGCACGAGGCAATACCTTTCATATTATCATCAAAATTGCCGGTAGTGATTAGTTGCAGCGCATCCTTGGTATATATTGGAGAAGGATTACTTTTTACAGCAGCAGCAAGGGCGTCGTTCACGATCTTATCAGGATCATATTTCCCTTCGGCCTTTGGAGCAGCAATATCTAATAAAAGCACCGGCACACCCACGCCTGCAAAGAGACAGGCAATACGGCTGCCCATGATACCACTACCTAAAACTGCAACTTTTTTGATGATTCTTTTATTCATATAACAGGTTAAAAAGTTAGATATACACCTGATGTGAAGATAAGCAAAATAATTGCTAAAGAATTTGAGCAAGCTGAACATATACTAAAGTATAGAGGGCAAACTAAGTTTGCCCTCTATACTTTTAACTTTAAATCCAAGCATCAAATGTGTAGTGAAAATTTACACATAGCCATTATCTTATCTCTTCAAATTGCTCAGCGTCTGAAGCATCATGAAGAAATACAGTGGTCTTATCTCTTACAAGCCTTACGGCACC
The DNA here is from genome assembly GCA_023423285.1 of Bacteroidota bacterium. Taxonomy (GTDB): domain Bacteria; phylum Bacteroidota; class Bacteroidia; order Chitinophagales; family Chitinophagaceae; genus Niabella. Next base: position 14,541 of record JAFAFV010000128.1, on the reverse strand, counting down.
ATTGCTATATTCAACCTGATTGATGCCTGTAGATTTTGTTTGTGGTAATTTAATAGCAGCTTCAGTGTCTCTTTGAATAATTGCTATGCCTGGTGAGTCATCCTTTTTATAACCATAAACAACTGCCAGTTTTCTGCCAGTATTAACAGAGGAATATAAGGTCTTACTTCTGGTTGAGTAAGTGGTATCATTAAGGTCAATGTCTTTTATAGTTATGGTAGATTTATCATTGGCAAAAGCATCCATCACTATTGAGTCCTTCAGCACAGCATTATCAACCTGCTCAGTTCCTTCTTCCAAATCAGCTTCTTCAACAGCTTTTTCGTCTGTGCTATTGCACGAAGCAATAAACAGACTGAATAATAAACCAACACCTAATAAGTTTTTTTTCATGTTAATTAACTTTACTGTATTTCAATATATTGTACTCCATTAAGAAATGCAAACGTGTCAGCTTTTTGTAATGTTACAGACCCATTGGAATAATTCCTGATATTTCCTTCCATTTCACCTTCTTTTAAAATAATTGGCTTTTCTCCAACTTTCTGCACCACAGCCTTGCCTTTGCCTTTAGTTTTATAACCATACACTATTGCCAACTGCTTGCCATCTGGTCCGGGATGGTACAATGTTTTGGACCGCGTTGTATAGGTTGTATCCTTAGGATCAATGTCATTGATCGTAATAGTTGATTTATCTAACACGTATGCTTCAACTACAGCAGAATCCTCTGGTTCAAAGATTTCCCTGATAGCGTCTACTTTAATACTATCGTTCAACACGCGCTCATAATTTCCGGCGTTTTCATCATCTGTACTATTACATGCACTCACCGATGCCAGTATTATTACAATAGCAAATAAACTTTTTAAACACTTTTTCATACCGATTTTTTTTTTGCAAATATATGTTGTTTAAGTTTTCCGAAAAGCAGTAATAAGACTGTTTGCTACACAATTCTGCAACTATGCTCATATGTGTATAAAGCAAATTAATAAGTGCTAACGTATGACTCAGGTGTTACTTTTTATCTGAAACTACTTTTACCTGAAAAGCCAATACAGTATTAGGATGTGGTTTTGTATTAGCCAAAACATATACTCTTTTTTGATGTGTAGCAACAGCCTGATTTTTGGCATAAAACTTCACTTTTATTTCAGAATTTGCCCCGGGCATAACCGGCTTATACAAAGTATCCGCGATTGTGCAACCGCAATCAGGAGTCACTGATTTAATCAATAATGTCTTATCTCCTGTATTTTTAAACCGGTACACGACTGCTACAGAATCTTCTTCGCCAATATCCTTCATATAAAGAAATGTAGAATCTAACCACTGTATGGTAGTGCTGTTCAAAGAATCTATCATAAAATGGCTCTGGCTTGCAGGGGTATTAGCTTGTTCGGCTTCAGACTGGTCAGAAGCATGCTCATCATCGCCACACGATGCTATCAATAAAGTAAATATGTAAGCTACAAAAAAGAGAAAACGATAGTTCGTTACTTTCATATCGCAATGATTTGAATTAATTTTTTACCGGGATGATGTTAAGCTTGGTAATACGCTGTTATTATCTTTATTCACACCTTAAACAAAGATAAATAGAAACCAAATTTTTACAAGATAAAACATGTTGTTTCAATAAGCCTGTTTCATTAGTTACTTTTTTCCCTTACTCTTAATTACAGAGATCGTTTATTAAAAGTAAAAGCCGCCCTTGTGGGGGCGGCCTTCACTATATTGTTTAAAAACAAACTACTATTTCGCTTTCAACTGAATAGGAGCATCAGTTGGGTTGTTAGAAGGAATAGTTTGGATTTTCAATTTGATGATATAATCTGTAGATCTGTCAACACCTACAGGTATGAATTTACCATCGAAGTAGTAACCCTGGCATGCAGTATTCTGGTTTGCAGGCCATGGACCGTCAGCATAGCTACCACCTTGTCCGGCAGGAGCAATTGGCCACCAGCCATAACTAGTAGGAGTTCCTGGTGCACCAATGTAACCTTTAGGACCTGTCCAGTTATAGCTGTATGCGTTAGCACCGCTATTACCATTATATACTAATGGAGGCATAACTGAAGAAACATTACGTAAAGTAGAACCACCATTGTAAACACGATAGTTTACCTGAAGTACACCATTTTGAAGCCAGATACCAGTGTAAGGATATGCTGATGATGTAGTTGGAGCAGGTACAGTGTAGGTACCGTAAGTAGAAACTACATTAAAAGCAGTACCACCATTGTAAGCTGCAAAAGTTCCAAACTCATATGCCGGAGGCGTTAAGAAATAAACATGACCATGAGCACCATTCTCTGTACTGTAATCATTTGCAGGGCCGCTACCGAAAGAAGCACCAGGATTACCAGTATGTTGACCAGTGTTCCAGCTAGCGCCGGCATCATTTAATGAAATCCATGTGTTATACAAGTTTTGTACTGCAAAGTAAGCACCACTTGCACTAGGAGCAACAACTGGCGCATTATAAGCCATTGTATTTTGTGCATGAGGACCAGCTAAGCTAACAACACCAGGCTCATAAGACCATTGACCACTTACAGGTGTAACACCAGGTACTGGTATAGTTCCAGCATTATCTGTAGAAATTGCAGGTCTGATTGAACTTTGAGAAGCCATACCACTTGTAGCACCATGACCAGCAGGTGTAGCATACATGTAATGGAAATCAATAGAACCTGTAGCTCTTGAAGCTGTCCATGCAGCAGCTAAAGCTGTTAATTGTGCAGAACCAGCAGCATCCATTGTGGCATTTCTATAGAAGTTACCATTATTGAAGTTGTAAGTTTTCTTAACATCGTAATCATAATAAGTAACAGGAGCAGTAGGAGCTTTCTTTTTCCATACATAGAAGAAGTCTACTAAACCATTCTCAACAAAGCTTTTGTTGCTAATGCTTGGAGTGCCGGCACCTGTAGAATGAGCTGCTTCAGCATACATCCAATAGCAAAGTGCATTATAAGTAGCACCTGGGCCAGCAGTTGGGCTGCTTGTCAGGCGGTTATAATCATCTGTAGAGAATGTAAATTGCTGAACAGGAGTTGCATCAGCCGCAGTTAAACCTAAATCTGTAATCGCCTGTGCGATATGAGCAGAAGTGATAGCCGGAGCTGCTGTACCATATCTTAAACCACCGCCTGCATAAGGAACGCCTGAAGTAGAAACCGGAACAGGATTAGGCTGTGCAGTAGCTGGAAGCGGATTAGCAGGATTGGTTGTCATTGGAATTCCTGCGATTTGACCAGCTCTTCTGATTATAGCAACATATTTGGCATTCTTAGGATCGTTGGTATATACGAACTGACGGCCTATTGTGTTAGGAACACCAGGAGCAGATTCAAAATCACCATTTTTGGTAGGAACCATCAGATACTGACCAGTTGCTGTTAAAGAAATATCTGTAAACAGAATTTCGCGACCGTTAACTGCAGACCAACCTGGATAACCAGCAATTCTTTGTTCAATGTCAACCCTGTTCAAAGTGTAAGAAGACTGAACATATTTAGTTGGATCAATTTCCAATGCTGTATCGCTGTACGTATTTACAGCAGTACCGCTAATAATTGTACCATCTAATTTAACATCCAAGAAGAAAACACGTGGAGTAGCAGTTACGCCAATTGCAGCACCTGTAGCAGGCCATGCACCACCAGCTTTAGGACCAAACAAAGTAGAGGTAGTAGTGTTGAAATAGTAATCGCCATTAACACCTTGTGTAGTTGGGTTAGATGGACCAGCTAAGAAATTAGTACCGTTTGTACCGGCAGCACCAGTTGCGCCAGTTGCGCCAGTTGCACCTACAGCACCGGTAGCACCAGGAGTTCCTGCAGCGCCAGTAGCACCAGTAGCACCAGGAGTTCCGGCAGCACCAGTAGCACCAGTTGCGCCAGTAGCGCCAGTTGCACCGTTAGCACCTTTTAATGACACACCTGAAGCAGGCCATGCAGATGCAGAAGTTTTTGGACCGTACAGAATGCCGGTTTGAGTGTCAAGGTAAAAATCATTAATAGCACCAGTTGCGCCGGGAGGTACGCCAGTACCACTCCAAATGCGGGTACCATCAGCACCTTTGGCGCCAGTTGCACCGGGAGCGCCGGCAGCACCGGGAGCGCCGGCAGCGCCAGTAGGACCAGCAGGACCTTGAGGACCAGTAGGACCAGCCTCTTTGTCACATGAATTCAAGCCCACCATCAGCGAACTTAGAATTAGGGCGGAGAAAAATAATCGTCTCATAAAGTCTAATGTTTAATGCCTACTCTTTGATTCTGCTTTTCGGCTTCCGCAGGTTATTTTTTATCGATTTAATAATGATACAAGATTACAACTGATTTTTATAATTTTTAACTAAAAAGGACATAAAATGTTAAAATCAGGACAAATGAAAATTATTTAACGTTTTGTCCTGAACTTTCATACATTTCTATCCCGTTTTTGTACAACCTTTGAATCGCTATTTTACTTAAGCTTTTAGTAAGTTCTTTTCCATTGCTCAAACAAAGCCTGCAGGATTTGTTGTATTCACTCCCATCCACATAGGTAATGTTTGCCATATTGATAATGGTGCTTTTGTCAATCCGTACTAAACTTTTAAGCGTTAATCTATTGAAAATGGATGTAATATTCTCATTGATCACCCTGGAAACCCCATCGTTAAAAGTAACACTACACACGTTCCTGTTCGATTCAATAAAAATAATGTCATTCTGTTTTACAAACAACTTAGAATGATTATAACGAAAGGTGATAAAATGATCCGTATGCTTTTGGTGTGCCACTTCATTGTCCAACTGCGCTGCAAGGCGGTTGAATATTTTTTTCATATCATCGGTATTTACCGGCCTTATCAGCATTCCGGCAATACCCAGTTCAACCGATTTTTGTATAGATTGTAACTGGTTTTCACTGGCAATGATAATGATCTTTATTTTGTTTACATTTTGATTGATGATTTTCTCTATAATTCCAAAATGATTGTCGTTAAGTATTTTAAGATCAAGCAGTAAAATATCAGGTTCATGAATAAAAATAGCGCCAATAGCCTGCTCTATATTTCCATAAGTAGCCAGAACATCAAAATGGCCGTTCCCCACGCTATCTACCTTATATTTAAGCAAATCACGGGAAGACTTATTTTCATCGGCAATAATGATTTTATACTTCATAAATCAGTTTATGGTTACACTAATTTTTGTTAATCAAGCAATGCTTTGTTGTTTGGTTATTTTGAATCGAGCAATTACCTTGTTTGGTATTCGACACAGGCATTCTGGGCAAATGTAACCATTCCGGTTTAAAATTAAAAACCACTGAACCATAAGATTTTATAATTTACCGCCCAAATAAATAGTTCACCTTTCCCGGTTCCTTTAAAAATAATGAAAAACGTTTTTAAAATCACAGATTTTTCTTTAGAAAATACGCTGTTTGTTTTTGCCCTTGCGTCCGAAGCGGCAAATGAATTTGATGATTGCAAAAAACTAATTGCAGGTATTGGCAAGGTAAATGCAGCATATGAACTGGGGCGGGCTGTAAGCCATAAACGCCCTGAACTGATCGTAAATATCGGCTCTGCCGGCAGCAATGTTTTTAGCCGCGGAGCCATTGTTTGCAGCACCAAATTTATACAACGGGATATGGATGTGCGTGGCCTGGGATATGCTTTATATGAAACGCCTTTTTCGAATGCGCCCATTGTTTTAGAGTACGGCGTTGCATTGAAAGACCTGCCAACTGGTATATGCGGCACTGGCGATAATTTTGAGATGAATCACAATGCCACAGCTTATAACGTGGTTGACATGGAAGCCTATGCACTGGCCCATGTGGCCAAACAGGAAAACATTCCTTTCCTTTGTTTAAAATATATTTCTGATGGCGCCGATGGCGGCGCTGCTGATGACTGGAACCTGCAGGTGCACCATGCTGCAAAAGCGCTGCGAAGGGTTTTATTTCATTAAAAAATGAAGCAAAAATTAAAATCACTTAGTAAAAGTTATGATTGCATACATAAAAGGAAAATTTACAAGCAAGAATCCCTCAACGGTTATTATTGATGTAAACGGTTTGGGTTATGAAGTTCACATCAGCCTGAACACTTACTCTTCCATACTTTCACTGGAAGAAGGCCTGCTGTTTACCCATCTTCTGATAAAGGAAGATGCACATCTTTTATATGGCTTTGCCGATGTAAAAGAAAAAGATATTTTTCTGGCGCTCATCAGCGTTTCGGGCATTGGAGCCAATACCGCCCGCCTCCTATTATCCTATATGAAACCTGATGAAATTGTGGCTGCAATAGTAAGGGGCGATAGCAAAAGCCTTGAAAAAATAAAAGGCATCGGCAAAAAAACTGCTGAACGCACCATACTGGAATTAAAAGACAAAATAGGCAAAAAAACTGCTGCCGGCACGCTTGTTACTGTTGAGCAGGGCAGCAGCATTCAACAGGATGCGGTGGAGGCTTTGCAGGCGCTGGGCATCAACCGCGCGGTGGCAGAACAGGCTATTGCGAAATCTATACAAACTGAACCGGAGATAGAACTGGAAGCGCTGATTAAAAAAGCGTTGAAAACTATTTAAAAGACGCGGGATCATTATTCATTTCAATCCAGTACCCGTCAGGGTCTTGTATCCATATCTGCTTCACACCATCAGGGCGGATGTTAACGCTGTGTTTTTTACCCTTTGAATCTTCATAAGGAATTTTATGTGCATCCAGCTTTTTCATAAAATCTTCCAGTGAGGAAACGCTGAAACAAATGTGGTGATTTTTATAATATTCTTTTTTGGCAGGTGCGCCCAATATCAAATGCAGCGATGTAACCGAGCCCGTTTTTAGCCAAATGTGTTTGCCCACTTTAAAAGGTTCATCAATTTGCTCAAGCCCAATAACATCTTTATAAAAATTGCCCGCCTTTTGCAGGTCTGTTACAAACAAAGCCATATGATTTAATACAACTTTGGGTTGATTGTTTTGTGCGTTGCTGTGTAACATTGATAAAGAAAATATACTGATGAAGATGAATGATTTTATTTTCAGCATAAGTGAATTTTTAGTGCCAAATTATTTTTTAAACAATTCATCTTTACTAACTACTTTTACTTTTGATCCATCCTTCAGCGTTTGGCTGATGACGGTATAAGGCCCTGTAACCACTTCATCGCCCGCCTGTATACCGCTGATGACTTCTATGTAATTGATATCCTGTATACCGGTTTTCACTACACGTTTTTTCACGGTTCCATCTACCATTTTTATAAATACAATCTCTTCCATTTCATTGCTGCTGTTGTCTTCAGCAGCTTCAGTTGATTGCGGCTGCTCCTTTTCCTTTTTGGTGTCAGCCAGGCTTTTGTCGCTGCCTTTTACGCGCGCGTTTACAGCAGCTATTGGCACTGTTACCACATTATCTTTCCGCTTTGTTTTAATATCCGCACGCGCGTTCATACCCGGCCTGAAAGGAAAATTTTTGGGGTTGGCCGGGTCTACCAGGTCGGCATAAGAGTTTTTGTCTATTCTTATTCTTACTTCATAATTGGTCACATCATTAGTAGCGCCGCCGCCGGCAGACTTCACACTGCTGGCTATTTTGGTTACAATACCTTTAAACTTTCTGTCGTTATAAGCATCCACTTCAATTTCTGCATTATCGCCAACGTCAACTTTTACAATATCATTTTCCCCCACATCCACGCGCAATTCAAGCGTGCTCATATCGGCAATGGTCATCATTTCAGTTCCAGCCATTTGCGCGGTGCCCACCACCCTTTCGCCCTGCTTAATTTTAAGCGATGATACCACACCGCTCATGGGTGCTGTAAGGGTTGTTCTGCCTAAATTTGTATTGGCTGACCGCAGGCCGGTTTGTGCACTTCGGGACCCCGCCTGCAGGCTGCGAATATTTTGCAGGCTGGCATTGTAATTGGCTTTGGCCGTTGATAGATTGGTTTCAAACTGTTCAAATTCTGCCTTTGAAATCACCTTTTCTTCATATAGTTTTTTGTTGCGGTCATATGCCTGCTGCGCCTGTTCCACCGCGGCTTTCTGAGCGCCAAGAGCTGCCTGACTGTTGGATACATTGGCCTGCGACTGGCTGACGCGGGCAGCCGCTTCATCTCTTTGCAAAGCATAAATATCTGCATACACTCTGGCCAGTATCTGGCCGCGCGTAACGCTGTCGCCTTCTTCCACTCTTAATTCAATCACCTCACCACTTATGTCGGGGCTGATTTTTATTTCATACTCAGGGTACACCTGACCGCTTGCCGTTACACTTTCTGTTACCGAGCGCACAGCAGCTTTTTCGGTGGTGACATTAATTACGCCCTTGTCTTTATTTTTAACCGCAATAAAAATGATCAGCAACAGCAGGAGGCTGCCTGAGATGATGAGTATTTTTTTCCATTTTTTGCTCATAAAGCCTTATTTATAACTTTATTCCTTTGCCTTTGTAAAACTCCAGCAATTTTATTTTAAAAACATAATCGTATTGCGACGAGATCTTATTGATTTTTGAACGCGATAAATTATTCTGATTAATGATCAGATCAATGGGTTTTAACAGCCCCACTTCAAAGCGCCGCACTGCAAAGTCATAAGCCTTTTGGGCCGACTCCAGAGCAATGACAGATGCATTATATTGTTCAATGGCTGCCACCGCATTCGCATGGGCCTGGTAAATATCCTGCTTTAATGTTTGCGCGTCCTGATCTTGTAATAACTGCTGAGAACTTACATTTAGCTGTGCCTTTTTCCAGTTGGTGCGCGCTGCGCCGGCATTAAATATCGGCACGTTAATGCCTATGCCAATGTTCTGGTTAAAGTTATTGGCCATCTGGTTAAAATAAGTTCCTTTTTTTGAACGAACGGGTATATCCTGCGGCCATGCCGATAGCACAGGATATTGCGCGCCATTAATGTTAACATTACCAATCTGCAGCATTTGCGGTTCATAAGCTGTGGGTATTACTTTTTGAAGACTTGAATAATTAGAACCCAGCCCGCCAAAAGCATAAATAACCGGGTACATGGAGGCGCGCGCCACCTGCACGTTTTTCTCGGCAGCTCTCAGATTCAGTTGATTGATCTTTTGCTGCGGCATATTTTCTACAGCCGAATTATAAACAGAGGCAGGATCTAATGCTGCCAAAGGCTCAACGGGAATGTCTTCAACCGGGGGCGATGCAATATCAAACGGTGTGGCGGCATCAAGGTTCAACAATGCCTTTAGCTGCAATAAGGCTATGGTATAATTAGCTTTTGCATTGATGAGCGAAGCACTGTCGCTAGCCATTTGCGTTTCCATTTCGGCAAGGTTCAGCTCGGGTAAAGCGCCTGCTTGTACCTGCCTTTGAATATTTTCAGTTTGCACGCGGCTTTGGCCAAGTTGCACCTGCATAATGCTGATTTGCTCTTTATTTAAAAGTGCTGCAAGATAGGCGTTGGCAACATTCAGCGCTATATCGTTGCGCGCTTTTTCCAGGCGTGCTGTTCCTGCTTCGGCCAGTAGTTTATTGGCTTCAATGTTGTTTCTTTTTCTAAACCAGTTAAACAATTCCACATCGGCATTAAGACTGGGATTTGAAAAAAACATGCTGCTTGTGGTAAATTGGTTTTGCGTGGGATCTATAGAGCGGCCCAGCCTGAAACCCTGGTTACTTTGAAAACTGGCGCTAGGGTATAATGAAAGTTTTGATTGGTCGTGCGTGAGTTTATCAATCCTGGCCTGCACATCTGCCTGCTTTACAGAAATGTTATTTTCAATAGCATACTGCACGCATTGCTCAAGCGTCCATTTTTGCTGGGCCACACCATTTGTGGCGCATAATAAAATAGCGGCTGTTAAGATCCAAACCATTTTCATCAGACAAATTTAACAGAAAACCCAGGAGGCAGGAAAGATTTTCGGTGAACGGCTGGTTTTCTCAATTATATTGTTACTTTATAACCTGAAATTCAATTTTTACAAATGTCAAGATATTTTCTGCTCTTTCTGTTTTTGTGGAGCTGTTCTCCAAAGACCATAAAACCGGTTTTTAAGCAGCAACCGCAACATCCTATAACAGGTACACAATTTTATCAACAGACTATGAAGATGCAATGGAGAGAAAGAGATTCTCTTGCTTTTGAAAAAATTCTTAGCGGCAACTTTCCAACATTCTTAAAAAAGTTTAATAAAATAGATGTTACATCAATAGATACCGCCACTAATAAAACTATCAAAGCATCCATCTATGTCATGCCGGATTACTTATCAATCGGTACGGATGCGGATTGGGCAAGAATTCCATTAACACCTATTACTGCACAACAAATTGCAGATTCCTTCGATTGTTTTTTGCCCACTAAAAAAATAGTGGATATCGTGTATAACGCAGCCGCTGTAAAGCTGGAACCTGTACCCATGTATATTTACCGGGACAGCACCGTAACCATGTGGCAACACAACCTTATTATTGAAGGACAGCGAAACAAAAGAAAAGGCCTGATTGCCGGTATTAAAAAAGATGTTGTGATCAGTGATAAGGTCAGCAGGGATGCCAAACCTAACAGGGTGGCAATTTATGGTTGGCACCGGCTCAACGGCCAGCCTATACAACCACTGTATATGGGGCATGTAAACTGGTATGCTGATTACAGCCACGGCATCAGGCTTGTGTACCGGAAAATAAAAGTAAACGGTAACTGGATGGACTATACAGAAGTTTTGAAAGATCCTGTTCTGAGAAAACTCATTTGCGATGAACAGCACTGTGATTTTTACAGGTATTAGTCCTGCAGGATAAAATTTATAAAGAGTGTGCTTGAATATGAGCGTGAAAATTTTCTCATTTTTCGCCCGTTAATTCAATCCATTCAACGCCTGCTCTAAATCCTTAATTAAATAATCCGCGTCTTCCAGGCCTATGTAAAGTCTGATGTGTTTGTGTGTTTCATTCGCTTCATTAAACCGGTCTTTTTTAATTCCCGCGCAGCGGGGCATAATCAGCGACTCGTGCCCGCCCCAGCTAACGGCAATGAGGAATGCATGGAGGCTCTCGCAAAATTTTACTATTGAATCGCGCCGCGGATCTTTTAAAACAATTGTGATGAGGCCCATGGCAGCTTTCATTTGTTGCTTTGCCAGTTCGTATTGTGGAAAGGATGGATGAAACGGAAAGATAATTTTTTCAATCGCCGGATGAGCCTCTAAAAAATCAATTACTTTATTGGTTGTTGCAATAACACGCTCCAGCCGGATGGGCAGCGTGCGCAGGCCCCGCAGCAACGCCCATGCATTGAATGGAGAAATGCCATTGCCCAAAGTCATGTATTCACTTTCAAAAATCTTTCTCATCATAGCAGTGGTGCCACTTATCACACCGCCAAGTGTATCGCTGTGGCCGCCTATGTATTTTGTAGCCGTTTGCATTGCCATATCAATTCCGGCTTCAATCACGTTTTGATAAATGGGCGTGCAGTACGTGTTATCAACAAGTGTCACAATATTTCTTTCACGCGCAAAACCGGCAATCTCTTTCAGCGGTTGCAATTCATAGGTCCAGCTATTGGGCGTTTCAAGGTAATAAAACACGGTGTTCTCATTCGAAGCCTCTTTCCATTCCTGCATCGTTGTACCCTTGATATAAGTGCAACTCACATTGAATTTAGACAGCAGCACATCAAACAATCTTTTAGTCCATGTGTACGGATTTTCTACAGAAACAATATGATCACCCGCTTTTACATTGGCCATTACAGCCGCCGTGGTTGCAGCTGCGCCGTTGTTAAACACCAGGCAATCTTCTGCTCCGTCAAGGGCGGCCAGCTTCTTCCGCAAAATATCAACCGTGGGATTGTGACCGCGGCTATACACATACCCCTGCGCGGAATTGAATTCATCAGCAAAAGCTTTAGAAAGGTCATCCACAGTATTCAGCTTGAAATTACTGGCCTGTACGATTGGCGGACTTACAGCGTTAAAATATTTTTCGCGTTCTTCGCCCAGTTCGTTTATGATATACGAAATGTCCATAAAAATCATTTTTTCGTTTCATTACTGCCTGTATGATGCCCGTTCCTTCTGATCCCTTTCTTTCTGTAAAAAATAAAATAGATAATGATAAACGCTAGCAGCACGCTAATGCCCGTAAGCGCCGCGTGATCGTTGTTTTCATAATCCATGGCAATGGCAATGGCAACGAATATATAGTTGATGATAAATAATATTGGCAGGAAAGGATAAAGCCTCATTTTATAAATGCCTTTGCCGTCAAGATGTTTGGTGTGCTTGCGCAGCATAAAAATTGCGCCAGCAGAAAGCGCCATGCCAAAGCAATCCAAAAAAATAGTGAAGCTTAAAATCTTATCAAACTCCTCAGCCCAAAAAACCACCATAGCTGCCACACCGGCAAACAGGCTAAGCGAAAGCGTAAGCGCGCCGTTTTTATTTTGTTTCGTAAATGAGCGCGGTAATATTTCATCTTTTCCCATGGCATACATCACGCGCGGGTTGCTTAGCAGCGAGCCATTGATATAAGCCAGTACTCCAAAAAACAACAGCACCGAAAGCACCATATCGGCCTTTGGCCCAAAGATGTGTGAAGCCATAATAGCCGCGATGTTTTTACTGGTTTTTAATTGTTCAAACCCGATCACTCTTACGTAAGCATAGTTCACCAGCATGTACAATACAATGATCAGCGCAATGGCAAGGAAGATGCCCCGCGGAATATTTTTATTTGGATTTTTTACCTCTTCTCCAAAATTGATGGTTTGCTGGTAGCCGCCATAGGTAAAGCTTACGGCCACCAATCCTATTCCAAATGCCTTGATATACTCCATCATGGTAGGAGAAACATTTGCTGTGACTGATGTTGCTGCCGGCAACTGCGCGGCCTCCCCGGCAAAGAACAGCGGGGCTATTAACAATACCACCAGACCGATCTTGATCAGCATTAAAACATTTTGTGTTTTAGAGCTCATTCTAAGCCCCAGCAGGTTGATAAAATAAAAAATGATGATGCACACAATGGCAACAATCATCTGCATCGTTCTTGCACTGGCAGCCTGGCTTGCCACACTCAGGAAGTCAGCATTTTTTGAAGCGGGCATCAGCACACCCACTATATACTCACTGCCCACAAGTGCTACAGCGCCCAGCGATGCGGCATTGCTGACCAGAATAATACAATTAATGGCAAACGCAATGGATGGATGATAAGCGTAAGCGAAAACCTTGTAATACCCGCCAGTAACCGGCAGCCGCGAACCAATCTCAGCATAGGTAAGCGCGCCGCTAAGCGCCACTAATCCCCCTGCAAGCCAGCACATATAAAATACAAATGGTGTAGGTGTAGCCGCGGCCACATTTACCGGCGTACGAAAAATACCCATACCTATTACAAACCCCACCACGATCATCGTGAGATCGAAAAGCCTTAACTCTTTTTTCACGTGTTTATTTTTGAGCCGCTACGCGGCTATATTTTAATGTTACCATGATGCCTGCCGGTAGGCAGGGAATACGCCAATAATCACCCGGGTTGATATGCAATAATGCTGATGCCTATTTCATCGGCATGAAGATAGGGAGATTCAGAATTATGTTTTTAAAAATTGACCTGAGATATTGAAAAAATCACCCGCTATTCAGCCGCAGATAAATATCTTTTTGCCTTTAACCTTCATTACATACATTTGCACCCGTTCAGGTCCGCCTAAGGCGGATAATAGGGAAGCCGGTGAAAGGCCGGCGCTATCCCCGTAGCTGTAACGCTCAAAAAAATCTTTTAAAGAGGATTTTGAAATGTTTTACTAATAACCACTTTCTTGATTTTGGAAGGGAAGGGTAGTAAAACGGGCGAAGCCAGAAGACCTGCCTGAATACCGATAACTATCGGGAAACAATATTCAGCTTTCGGGAGAAAAGTATGGTATTAGCAGTGTCTTTAAACTTGTAACCCAACCACAACGTTTAATTCCTTCTATTATCCTTTTACCGGAAGCAGTCAACTAAAAACTTTTTTTATGAAAAGAAAAATTTTAGTAGTGGCTGCTGTTGTATTTACAACACTACTACACGCGCAGCAAGACAGTATTACACAACTTGACAATGTTTCGGTAACGGCTACCCGCTTTCCTAAGAAACTGAGCGAAACCGGCAAGATCGTTTCCATCATTACACAGGAAGAGCTGAACAGGCAGGGCGGTAAAGACATTGCCCAGATCTTAAACCAGCAAAGCGGCATCATCATTGCAGGCGCCAACAGCAATCCCGGAAAAGAAAAAGCGGTGTATCTTAATGGCGCTAATTATGGTTATACACTGATACTTGTAAACGGCGTACCCGTGATTGACCCATCCGCTGTAGGCGGAGCGTTTGATCTGCGCATGATACCGGTGGAGCAGGTAGAGCGCATAGAAATTTTAAAAGGCGCGCAAAGCACATTGTATGGCTCTGATGCTGTTGCAGGTGTTATTAACATCATTACCAAAAAAGGTTATAACAAACCGGCCAATATCTTTGGCGGCTTATC
>JAFAFV010000081.1 GCA_023423285.1 Bacteroidota bacterium | reverse complement strand
GTATGATCATTACATCAGATGCTCCCCGCCCAAGCGACCCTGCATTAAGAGAACTAATTGATAAAAATTTATAAATGCGTATAAAAGTCGTATGCACTCAGCTTATGCACCCAATATTAGTTCAAGAATTGATCGAAGAAATCACTTACAAAATGTATTTAAAAAACAGAGCGAGTTTACATTACATATAATTTCCCCTATCGCTCAAAATGATCCCAGTTTAAGTCTTTGGCTTACCATCCAACATATCATCAGAGAAAAAGTAAACTGGAATGATGATTTTTTCATTTTTTGTGAAGATGATCATCAGTTTACAGAACACTATGACTTTGAACTATTGCAGCAATTTATAGAAGAAGGGAAAATGTTAGATGCAGATATTTTCCGGCGGTGTAAGTTGGTTTAAAACCGGGGTCCAGATTTCTGAAAATCTGTTTTGGGTTGAAAAATTTTCGAGACTTCAGTTTACTGTAATATTTAAAAAATTCTACCAGCGGATATTAGATATTAATGATTTTACCGAACATGATGCTGCTGATTATAAGATATCGGATTTAACTGATAAAAAGTTGTTATTCACCCCGCAGTAATAGTGGCAAAAGCCATTATTAAAAGATTTAAATTTAAAAAATGAAGAAATTGAAATTGCGCCTTCAGGATATTGAAGGCGCAGAAGTGCTTAATAGAGCACAGTTGAAAATGGTAATTGGGGATGGCGATGTAACGTTTCGTAATTATTCATATACTACTGCTTCCGATTGCAAAACTAACAAATGCGGTAATGTTTGCAGTAGTATTGATGGTTAAAATAAATGTTGGTGGAACCCATTCGCTTAATTGCCTTTTCAGTAACTTGGTGTAGCCAACACCAAGGTTACTGTAATATAAGAAAAATCAATTTTTATGAAAAAAATTATTTCATTACTTGCCTTTTCTTTAATGATGCTGCAACTTATAGCCCAGCCTAAAACAGTCAAATTTCATGGAACCGTTTTGGATACGTCTGTGAAAGTGATTGAAATAGCATACCCGGCAAATGTTCAACTTTCAAATTGGTGTGATACTGTATTGAATGTAGTAAATGGAAAGTTCAACACCTCTTTTCAAATTCCTTTTCCCATGCATATAACTATCTCCTATGGAAAGAGGAGTTTTAGTAACAACTACATTTATAATGATGCAGAAGTTCTAATTGATTCCAGGGGTGTACCGCATCTTAAGGGATCGCCGGTACAGGATGAATATAAAAATGAATTTTTGCCTTTTTTTCAGTCCAACAAGCGGATGTGGGACACCTTAAGAAATATTTACGCAGGTATTTATGCAAAATATGGTGATGATATTCCTAAAGCAGTTAAAGACAGCGCCATTGTTTTACAAGATAAATATTACTATGGCAGAGCAATGTTATTAAATGAATATATAAAACAGCATCCCAACTCTTATGTGGCTTTATGGGATATTTATTTTTTTGTACAGATGGCTCCCACACATAGATATTTTGATTTCGAAAAATTATTTTCCTCCTTTTCAGATCAAATGCAACAGCAATCCTTCATAAGCGCTTTAAAGGAAAAGATAAAGCTATCTAACTACATGGCAGTAGGTCAAATATTCCCGAATGAATTTTTTAAAGGGTATGAGCAAATGCATAGCAAAATCAGTGAAAATAATCAGTATTGCCTGATTGATTTTTGGTATAGCCACTGTGGCCCCTGCATAGCGGGATTTCCTAAGCTTAAAGAAATCTACAATCAGTTTCAAGGCAAAGGGTTTAATATTGTATCCATTTCGGTAGATAAGCAAAAGGATAAAAAAGATTATATGTCCGCCATTAAAAAATATGAACTTTCGTGGAACCACGTTTGGGATAAAGATGGTGTAACATCTTTCAAATTTAATATTCACGCCTTTCCAACTTATATTTTATTAGATAAGGAGGGAAAAATTATAAATAATGATATCCGGACAAATGAGTTGGAGGAGTTTTTGAGAAAAAACTTATAAGGAAAGAATTTGCTTGATTACACACTTTCTCCCGCTATGCGGGACCTCTTCAACCACTTTAAATAATCTTTTGCGGAGACCAAGGGATTCGAACCCTTGATACCCTTTAGGGGTATACACACTTTCCAGGCGTGCCTCTTCAACCACTCGAGCAGGTCTCCGTATAATATTTTCAATGAACGCTTAGTAAAAAGCAGGCTGGCAAAGATAATGGTTTACGCCTCCATGCGGAAGAGTTTTTCAGCATTTTTTGTTGTAATTGCGGCCACCTCTTCAATCGGTACATTTTTAATTTCAGCTATCTTCTGTGCAATGTAAGGAATGTAGGCGGGTTCGTTACGCTTGCCGCGGTAAGGTACGGGAGCCAGGTAGGGGGCATCAGTTTCCAGCACGATATGCTCAAGCGGCACGTACTTAAGTACTTCATCTAACCCCGATTTTTTAAACGTAACAATGCCGCCAATGCCCAGATAAAACCCATTATCAATAATCGCATTGGCCTGCTGCAGGCTGCCCCCAAAACAGTGAAAACCCCCCGTGAGGCCACGGCCCTGGTATTTATGTACCACTTCAACGCATTCATCAATAGATTCCCGGCTGTGGATTACTACAGGCAGGTTGTAAGCAATAGCCCATTCTATTTGTTGTTCAAAAGCTTCGTATTGCGCGTTTTTGTAGGTGAGGTCCCAATAAAAATCAAGGCCGGTTTCGCCAATGGCGGCAAATGTTTGCTGCTGCAAATACTGTTCTACAATGCGTAATTCTTCAGCCAGGTTATCGTTTACCGAGCAGGGATGCAGGCCCATCATGCTGATGCATTTTACAGTTGTATTTTGCGCAGCTTCAAGCATTGCCTGGTGGGTGGTGGCGTCAATTGCAGGCATGATCACCGCTTTAATACCCGCATCCGCGGCGCGTTGCAGCATGGCATAATAGTCTGCGGCAAACTGTTCAAGATAGATGTGTGAATGCGTATCTATATACATGCTTTAGGTTTAAATTCAAACTGAATAACATTATTTTTTTTGCTTATTTCTGCAAAACGTAATAACTTCACCATAAGTTTTCATAGGGTACGGATTAAAAATCGGGCTTGAGTATTCACTCAGGCCCTCATTTTGGGTGGTTATCATGGCTTTATGACTTCAAATGTATAGCCTTTATTACTGAAAAACTTCAATATTTCGGGCAGTACGTAAACAATATTTTTAAAGGCTTTTTCACTGTCGTGAAATACGATGATCGAACCGCTACTGCTATTTTTCAACACGTTTTTGAGGCATTTTTCAGGTGTAATGCACGCGTCAAAATCGCTGCTGAGCACATCCCACATAATAATCTTATATCCTGCTTTTCGCAACGCTCTTCCCTGCTGTTTACGAATGCGCCCGTAGGGTGGCCGGTAAAGGCGGCTCTCAATATATTCAGAAGCTTTTTGGATATTCTCCAGATAGGTTTGAACGTCTGTTTTCCAACCGTTCAAATGATTGTGTGTATGATTGCCTACCGCATGTCTTTCAGATAAAATTCTTTGATAAATGTCGCCGTGCGCCGCCACGTTTTTGCCAATGCAAAAAAAAGTAGCTTTGGCGCTGTATTTTTTTAATGTGTCTAAAACAAAGGGTGTGGCTACAGGGTGCGGGCCATCGTCAAAACTGAGGTACAAATGTTTATCACGCGTTGGGACGTGCCAGACGTAATTGCTGTATATTTTTTTAATCCATCCGGGAGTTTTTACGAAATACATCGCATCAAAATTAATATTAAATTAAATCTAACGTTAACAATGAAACCAGATAGAGAACTGTTCCATCGTAATAAAATAAAAAGGGTGTTTTCTAAATGTTAAAATGAAACAACCAGTTTATGAATTTGTAAATATTTAGTGTCTAATTAAAAAAATCATTACTTTTCAGCCTCAATTTTTAGAAATGGTAAACAAAACATCAGAAGACTTTGAAAGGAAGCGCGACAGGCAGGTGGCCAGAATGCGTTCGGTGATGGATTATGTATTTGGTTTGCTATTTATGATTGCCGGTGCTTTTAGCCTTGTTAAATTTAGAGATGATAGCCTGATGATTGGTTTTGGAGTGGTGGCGCTGTTGTATGGCATCTGGCGTATTTACAGAGGGTATAAGAAAACATCAGTGTTAGAAAAATGAATGTGTACTGGTTTTTAGCAGTGATGTTTGCAGTTTCTTTGTTTTCATGCAAATCTTACCGGGAAAAGGAATCCGAAAAAACGGATACCCCTACCCGCGGCGAGATCACGATTAGTGCTGATGAGTCTTTTAAACCGATTGTTGACGAACTGGTAAAAGTGTACGAAGGCAACAATATGAGTACAAAGATCCACGTTCAATACAAGCCTGAAGCAGATTGTTTAAAAGATTTGTGGAATGACAGCATCCGCATGATCATCTCCACGATCTATTTATCAGAGCCCGAAAGGCAGGGTGTAGTAGATTCTTTGAATGTAAAAGTAACACAGTTGGCTGTAGCCAGAGATGCGATTGCCGTGGTAGTACACCCTTCGTCTCCGGATGATAGGTTCACCAGGCAGGAGGTACAAGACATCCTCACGGGCAGGGATACCCGCAAAGTACCCGTGTTTGATGGCGTGAAAGCTACGAGTACGGTGCGGTATATTTTTGATTCGGTTTTGCGAGGGAACAAACTGACCAGCCAGGCGGTGGCGGCCCGCACCAGCGATTCGGTGATCAACTACGTGGCCACGCACCCAAACGCAGTGGGCTTTATAGGCGTTACCTGGGTAGGCAGCAAAGACGATGACCAACAGTTAAGTTTTTTAAAAAAAATCAAAATTGCCCGGCTTGAAAGCAACGACAGCGCAAATAATTTTATCTTACCCGTGCAGGCCAACTTATATGGAAAGATATACCCTATGACGAGAAATCTTACCTATATTTTAAAAGAAGGGAAGCGCGGGCTGGGCACAGGTTTTGCAGAATTCATGGCAGGTGAAATTGGGCAGCTCATTTTTAAAAGAGCCTATTTAATGCCGGGCCGCAAAAATTTTATTATCAGGCAGGCACAATTAAATGAAGAGTAAAAAACAAACAATTTATATTTACAATCTTAAAAGCAACAAATTAAAGAAATGATCAAAAAAGCAATACGTTTAGCGGCACTGGGTGTCTTTTTAAGTGCAGGATTGTACGCACAATCAGTTCAGGATGGCAAAAAAGCCTACTATGATGGTAAATTATTTGAAGCCGTAAATATCTTAAAATCGCAAACAGGAAATGCTGAAGGCGCTTACTGGCTTGTAAAAACATACATTGCTCACGATGATGTGGCGCAGGCAAATTCAATACTATCTGCGGCATTAACAGCCAATGCAAACGATCCTTTTTTGCTGGCAGCTAAAGGGCAACTGCAACTTATTGATAAAAAGCCTGCAGAAGCCATGCAAAGCTTCAACGCAGCTATTGCAGCTTCGGGCAAAAACAATAAAGCGGCGGTGCTAAATGCAGTGGGCGGCGCCATAGCCAAGGAGTTTAATAATGTAACAAAAATTGGCGATATCAATTTTGCCGTACAAAAACTGGAAGAGGCTTACGCGCTGGAAAAAAGTGTGAAAGAAAAAAACCAGGATAAAAAATTACTGGCTGATATTGCAGTAAACCTGGGCGATGCATTGCGTAAACAAAAACCAGGCGAGGGCAGCAGGCCGTTTGAACTGTATCAGGAAGCCTTAACCTATGATCCCACGTTTGCACAGGCTGAATTCAGAAAAGCATTGATCTTTAAATCACAAAGAAATGCCCCTATGTACATGGAGCGTCTTGAAAAAGCCGTGGCAGCCAACCCGTCTTTTATACCAGCATTGTATGAAATGTATTACTATTGGTTTGGTAGAAACGACATGAATTCTGCGCAGATCGTGGCAGATAAAATTAAAGCCGCAGCGCCACAGGATCCAAATAATGAATATTTTGCAGCATCTACCTACTATTTCAACAAGCAGTATGATCAGGCTATTAATTCTGCCAAAAGCGTAATCGCATCAGCAAAAGACCTGGCCAATCCATCAGCTTATAAAATCATTGCTTACAGCCTTATTGAAGGTAAAAAGGATACAGCAGCAGCCATCCCATATGTAGATGAATATTTTAAAAAGCAGCATCAGGATGAGTTCTTTGCTAAAGACTACACCCTAAAAGCAATAGCATATTCTACCACTCCTGGTAAAGAAAAAGAAATTTACCAGACTTATATGGACGCCATTAAAGCAGATACTTCTTTAGAAAATAAATTAGATATTCTGGAGGAAGGTGCCAAATTTTTCGGGGAAAAAGGAGCTTACGGTATGCAGGGCGATATTTTTACCAAAATTATTGAGATTAAGCCTGCAGACAGGATTACCATCAACGACTATTTCAATGCAGGGTACGCTTTATATCGTGATAAGCAATACGAGAATTCCTGGAAGTTGTTCGATCAGATGAGGTCTAAATACAGCAATATGAACTACGGCTATTTGTGGACATTCTTAAATAGTTCTGTTTATGATTCCATAAATGAAAAGAATATCTCTGTACCTGATGCTGAAAAGTATATAGCTTTCTCTAAAACAGATACGGCAGCCGATCATAATTATGTATACCGCGCAGCTATGTTTCTTGCGGTTTATTACGCAAATGTTGCAAAAGACAATGCGAAAGCAGTAGAAAATTTCCAAATTGCCCACGATGCTGCAACAGACCCCAATGCTAAAGAACAAATTCAATCTTATATTGATATGCTAAAGCCTAAAACCAACGGCGGCAGCAAATAAGAAGCTTTGAGATTGTAATAGTTAATAACTGCTCTGGTTATCCGGAGCAGTTTTTTATTAAATCAAAAATTAAGGTTAATTTAGTTGACTCCCTTATTTTTGCCTAACTTCTCAACATAAAATAATGACTTACTTATTACAAACAAGTACGGTTGGTAGCTCAGTTGATTATATTCCTTTAGCATTACAGGTAGCATTCGCCGTAGGCCTTATTTTATTGCTGGTTGTAGCCACCCATTTGTTAGGCCCCAAAAGAAGAACTTCAGATAAACTTCAGACTTTTACCAGTGGTATTGAATCTCACGGAGATGCGCGACAACCCATCGCCATCAAATATTTTTTAACAGCCATTTTATTTGTTCTTTTTGATGTGGAAGTGATCTTTTTCTACCCTTACGCTGTTAATTTTAAAGAACTGGGTTGGCCTGGCTTTTGGGCAGTATTAATGTTCGTTGGCTTTTTTGCTTGTGGATTTATCTACATTGTTAAAAAAGGTGCCCTTAACTGGGAGGAATAGAAGAAAATGAGGTAATGTAGAAATTTGTGAATGTGCAAATAATATTGCCTGATTTTCAAATTGTTTAATTTTCAAATTAAGAAAATGCGTCCTGTATCATATAATATAAAGCAAAAAAGGCTGGAGAATGACATCAGCATAGCCGAAATGCCGGAAGGGCATATGGGTCAGGGGTTTTTTGCCACAAAACTGGATACGGTAATTGGGCTGGCCCGTAAAAATTCAGTATGGCCGCTGCCGTTTGCAACCTCTTGCTGCGGTATTGAATTTATGGGCACCATGGCAGCTCATTATGATTTGGGCAGGTTTGGCAGCGAAAGGCTGGCTTTTACACCCCGTCAGTGCGATGTGCTGATGGTAATGGGCACCATTGCCAAAAAAATGGGGCCAATAGTAAAGCAGGTTTATCTGCAAATGGCCGAGCCACGCTGGGTAATGGCCGTGGGCGCCTGCGCCAGCAGCGGCGGTATTTTTGATACCTACAGCGTTTTACAAGGTATTGATCAGGTGGTGCCAGTAGATGTATATGTGCCCGGTTGTCCGCCAAGGCCTGAAGGAATTTTAGACGGCATCATGCGCATTCAGGACCTGGTAGGAAGAGAAAGCCTGCGAAGAAGGAACAGTGATCATTACAAGGCTTTGCTTGAAAGCTATGGCATACAATAGTTGGGTGAAATAACATTTTAAATTTCATGTGAAATTATAACAGCATGGGGTTGACGAACCAAACAATCAAGAATAGACTCGTAGAAAAATTTGCAGACCAGATAACGGGTTTTGAAGAGCCCTATGGGCTGTTAACTTTTGAAACTGATAAGGAAATAAGCCTGAAGGTGCTCAACTTTCTGCATCAGGACGAAGAGTTGGGCTTTATTTTTCTTACCACCATCTGCGGTGTACATTACCCCAATAACAAAGGCAGAGAACTGGCAGTGGTGTACCATCTGCACAACCTGGTAGAAAATGTGAGGGTGAGAATGAAAGTGTATACCGGCATTGATAAACCCGAAATGTACACGGCCACTGGTATCTTTGAAGCCGCCAACTGGATGGAAAGGGAAACCTGGGATTTCTTTGGCATCAACTTTATTGGCCACCCCAATATGAAGCGTATTCTAAATGTGGAAGAAATGGATTACTTTCCCATGAGAAAAGAATACCCTTTAGAAGATCAGAGCCGTGTGGATAAAGATGATGAAATGTTTGGCAGGGATATGAGATTAAGTTTTTAAGTATTGGTTTTTGAGAAAGTAAAAAGCTCAAATTTCAATTTTAAATATTCAGCATAGTGTCAGAGCAGCAAAATATAAATCTACCTGCGGGTAGTATAGAGAAGCAAACAACCACCATCAACCTGGGGCCTACGCACCCTGCCACGCATGGTGTGATGCAAAATATAATGGAACTTGATGGAGAGAAAGTAGTCAGTACAGAACAAACCATCGGCTACATTCACCGTGCCTTTGAAAAAATTGCCGAGCGGCGGCCATTGTATCAAATCACGCCGCTTACTGACAGGCTGAATTATTGTTCAGCACCGCTGAACAATATGGGATGGCACCTCACCTGCGAAAAATTATTAGGCGTAACAACGCCAAAGCGCGTAGATTACCTGCGGGTGATTGTGATGGAACTGGCCCGCATTGCCGACCATCTTATCTGCACCTCCATCATGGCTGTTGATTCCGGTGCTCTTACCGGCTTTTTATACGTGATGCAATACCGCGAGCTTATTTATGAAATTTATGAAGAAGTTTGCGGCTCGCGCCTCACCACCAATATCGGCCGCATTGGCGGTTTTGAAAGAGATTTTAATGACATTGCTTTTCAGAAGATAGAAAAATTTCTGAAAGAATATCCCGGTGTGCTGGCAGAGTTTGAAAACCTGGTAACCCGCAACCGTATTTTTATGGACCGCACCATAGGAGTGGGTGCTATATCGGGCGAAAGAGCGCTTAATTATGGATTTACCGGTCCCAACTTGCGCGCCTCCGGTGTGGATTACGATCTGAGAGTGGTATCTCCCTACAGCCGTTACGAAGAATTTGATTTTGATATACCTATTGGTGAGCATGGTGATACCTATGACCGTTACCAGGTTCGCAACGCCGAAATGTGGCAAAGCATACGCATTATAGAACAGGCTATGCAAAAACTGGGCGATTTGAAAGGTGAGGAAGCCACAGTGTATCATGCCGATGTGCCGCAATATTACTTACCGCCCAAGCAGGAAGTGTATACCAAAATGGAACAGCTCATCTGGCACTTCAAGATTATTATGGGTGAAATTGATATGCCGCCCGGCGAAGTATACCATTCTATAGAAGCAGGTAATGGCGAACTGGGCTTTTATTTTATAAGTGATGGTGGCAGAACGCCCTACAGGCTTCACTTTCGCAGACCATGCTTTATTTATTATCAGGCTTACGAAGAAATGATTAGAGGCAGTATGCTTAGCGATGCCATCATGGTCATGTCATCACTCAATCTGATAGCCGGAGAAATGGATGGGTAATTTTAATTAATAGTTCGAACAAAATAAATGACACAATTTTCACAGGACAAATTAGACGCGGTAAACCGGATCATCAGCCGCTACCCACCGGGAAAGCAGAAAAGCGCTTTGCTGCCAGTGTTGCACCTTGCGCAGGAGGAATTTGGCTGGCTGAGCACTGAGACCATGGATTATGTGGCTTCCTTATTAAGCCTTGATCCGATTGAAGTATACGAAGTGGCCACTTTTTATACGATGTATCACTTAAAGCCTGTTGGGCGGTATGTATTCGATGTGTGCCAAACAGGCCCCTGCATGGTACGTGGCAGCGATGAGATTATAGATTATATCAAAGAAAAATTAAACATTGCCCCGGGCGAAACCACAGCAGACGGCATGTTTACTTTAAGAACCGTGGAGTGCTTGGGCGCCTGTGGCTATGCACCCATGATGCAGTTGGGCAAATTTTATAAGGAACATCTTACTAAAGAAAAAGTGGATCTGATTATTGAAGAGTGCCGGGCACAGAATAATTAATACTTGGAGTAATATAAATGGGCAGAAAATTATTATTAGAAAAGGCGCATGTTGAAGGCATCAGGTATTTTGATACCTATCGCCGCGAAGGCGGCTACCGCAGCGTGGAGAAGGCTTTAAAGACAATGTCGCCCGAAGGAATTACGGAAGAAGTAAAAGCCAGCGGTTTGCGCGGCCGTGGTGGCGCTGGTTTTCCCACCGGCCTAAAATGGAGTTTTCTTGCCAAGCCCGAAGGCGTTCCCCGCCACCTGGTAGTGAATGCTGATGAAAGCGAACCGGGAACTTTTAAAGACAGGTATTTGATGGAGTTCATTCCACACCTGTTGATTGAAGGCATTATTGTTTCCTCGTTCGCACTGGGCAGCAATGTTTCCTACATTTATATCCGCGGCGAATATGCCTGGATCGTTGATATATTAGAACAAGCCATTCAGGAAGCAAAGAGCAACGGCTTTTTGGGTAAAAATATCCTGGGCACCGGTTTCGACTGTGACATTTATGTGCAACGTGGTGCCGGCGCCTACATATGCGGCGAAGAAACTGCTCTTTTAGAATCTCTTGAAGGCAAAAGAGGCAACCCCCGCATCAAGCCACCCTTCCCAGCGGTAAAAGGTGTGTGGGACAGGCCCACCGTGGTAAATAATGTAGAAACCATTGCCTCCGTGGTGCCCATCATTAATGAAGGCGGTGCTGAGTATGCTAAGATTGGCGTAGGCAAATCTACCGGTACCAAATTAATTTCTGCCTGCGGCAACATCAACAAGCCGGGCGTTTATGAAATTGATATGACCATTTCTGTGGAAGAATTTATTTACAGTGATGAATGGTGTGGCGGCATACCCAATGGCAAAAGGTTAAAAGCCTGTATTCCCGGCGGTTCTTCTGTACCCATTTTACCGGCCAACCTGCTTTTAAAAACTGCCAAAGGCGAAGCCAGGATGATGAATTATGAAAGCCTTGCTGATGGTGGTTTTGCAACAGGTTCTATGATGGGCAGCGGTGGTTTTATTGTGTTGGATGAAGACCAGTGCATTGTAAAACACACTTACACCTTTGCCAGGTTTTACCGCCACGAAAGTTGCGGCCAGTGTTCTCCCTGCCGCGAAGGAACAGGCTGGATGGAGAAATTATTGTTGCGCCTGGAAAAAGGACATGGAAAAATGAGCGACATTGACCTGCTTTGGGACATTCAGCGCAATATTGAGGGTAATACTATTTGCCCGTTGGGCGACGCAGCGGCATGGCCTGTTGCAGCGGCCATCCGTCATTTTAGAGATGAGTTTGAATGGCATGTAACCAACCCTGAAGAAGCGCAATTAAGAAATTTTGGCCTGGCGCACTATGCAGATGAACTGAAAGTAGCAGAGTCCGGGGTAGTTTAGGCCGATCCTTCAAAAACGGAGTGGAAGAAAATTAATTGTAGAATGATGAAAAAGTGTGGGAGCTTTTGTAAATGTGTATTTTTAAACAAGCGCTCATATTAGAAGCTCACAATTTTGAAAATTAGAGTTATTAATTTTAATACTGCGTTTTAAAAAACGGTATTTATTAGAATTTTAAATAACTTATAAATATTGCAGCGATGCGCTTTATGGCGACCGATGCGTGAAAGGTAATTTATGGCAGACGAAATAAAACAGGAACCACCGGCAAAACTCAAAGTAACCATAGACAATGTTACGATTGAAGTGGAACCCGGTACCACAATATTACAGGCAGCAAGAATGGTGGGCGGTGATGTAGCACCTCCTGCTATGTGCTTTTATACCCCGCTGAAAGGGAGCGGTGGTAAATGCCGTACCTGTTTGGTAGAAGTGAGCAAGGGATCAGATAAGGACCCGCGCCCGATGCCGAAACTTATAGCAAGTTGCCGCACAGGCGTGATGGATGGAATGGAAGTAAAAAATATTACCAGCGACAGAGTGATAGACGCGAGGAATGGTGTGGTGGAATTTTTACTGATCAACCACCCGCTGGACTGCCCCGTGTGCGATCAGGCCGGGGAGTGCGATCTGCAGGACCTAAGCTATAACAACGGGTTGCCTGCATCAAGATACGAGTTTAAAAAGCGCACTTTTGTAAAGCACGACCTGGGCAAATACATTCAGTTGCACATGACGAGGTGCATCCTTTGCTACCGCTGCGTGTACACTGCAGACCAGGTAACCGGCAAAAGACATCATGGCGTGCTCGACCGCGGAGATCATTCAGAAATCGCTACCTATATTGAAAAATCGCTGGACAATGATTTTATAGGAAATGTAATTGATGTTTGCCCTGTGGGTGCTTTAACCGACAGAACGTTTAGGTTTAAAAACCGCGTTTGGTTTACCAAGCCAGAAGATGCGCACCGCGACTGCGATAAATGCTGTGGCAAAGTGACTTTATGGAAAAGAGGCAACGATGTGCTGCGCGTAACGGCGCGTAAAGACCAATGGGGAGAAATTCAGTCTTACGAAGGTGAAACGGGCTGGATTTGTAATGAATGCCGCTTTGATAAAAAAGATGTGAATGATTGGGTAATTGAAGGGCTCACCACCATTCCGCGGCACTCCGTAATAGGCGCCAACAAATATAAAGTGCTGGATATGCCTAAAGAAACGATAGGCGAAATTATGGGTCGCAAGCCAAAATTATTGATGGGCATACACGCTGTAAGCGATGTGAACGATCCGAGTGTAGACCTGAGTGCCATTGAAGGCCCCCCAACAAGTGATGTGTTTGATCAAAAAGATGAAAAAAGAGAACTAGAAAACAAATTATAAAATGTACCTATTGGCAATAGACTGGTTATTCATTCTTGAAAAATTGATTTTGATCGCCCTGATCGTGACGCTTTGCATGATCGTGGCCATGTATGCCACTTACGGTGAGCGCAAGGTTGCCGCTTTTATACAGGATAGGCTGGGCCCCAACCGCGCTGGTCCTTTCGGGTTATTGCAGCCGCTTGCTGATGGTGGTAAACTTTTTTTCAAAGAAGAGATCATACCGCTGGCATCCTCAAAATTTCTATTTGTGCTGGGTCCCATGCTGGCAATGATCACCGCGCTCATTTCCAGCGCTGTCATTCCGTGGGGCACGCCTTTAACCATTTCAGGGCGTGAAGTGCCTTTGCAGGTAGCCGACATCAACGTGGGTATTCTTTACATTTTTGCAGTAGCCAGTGTGTCGGTATATGGTATTATGATCGGGTCGTGGGCATCCAATAATAAATTCTCACTGCTGGCCGGTGTAAGGGGCGCTTCACAAATGATATCTTACGAGCTGGCGTTAGGCCTGGCACTCATTGCTGTTTTAATGCTTACTGGTAGTATGCAATTGAGCGATATTGTAAAAACGCAGCAGCAAAATGGGTGGAACGTACTGTACCAGCCCTTAGGGTTTCTCATTTATTTTATTTGCTCTCTGGCAGAGTGTAACCGTACTCCGTTTGACCTTCCTGAAGCTGAGAACGAACTGAACATGGGTTATCACCAGGAGTACTCAAGTATGAAGTTGGGTTTTTATCTTTTTGCAGAATACATTCACATGTTTATGGCGGGTATTATTATGGCCACACTTTTTTGGGGCGGTTATGATATCCCTTTTGTGAATGAAGAAAACCTGGCACAACGTATTGGTAGTAACTGGGTGGCATTTTTAAGCTTTGCCACACTAATGACCAAAGCATTTATTTCTGTATTTATATTTATGTGGATCCGCTGGACTGTTCCTCGTTTTCGTTTTGACCAGTTGATGCACCTGGGTTGGAAAAGACTGGTGCCGCTGGCATTGCTGAACATGATCATTACAGCGGCAGTTATATTGTGGCTGAACAAATAATTAAGTGAATAAGTGGCAGAAGATTTCATATCTCTGCATGAGTTTTAAAATTTTGTATAGAATAATGAGTGTTAAACTTACAAATAGAGCAAAACCCATCGACAGGAGACCCATGAGCGTGCTGGAAAGGCTTTACCTCTGGAATATCATGAAGGGTATGGCCATCACGCTAAAGCATTTCTTTTCAAAAAAAGTAACCATCAATTTCCCGGAGCAGCAAAGGAGCTTTAGCAAAGTGTTTCGCGGGCTGCACATTTTAAACCGCGATGAAGAAGGCCGTGAAAGATGTACTGCCTGTGGCCTGTGTGCCGTGGCATGCCCGGCTGAAGCCATTACTATGGAAGCCGCCGAGCGCAAAGCAGATGAAGAGCATTTGTACCGCGAGGAAAAATATGCAGCCAGGTATGAGATCAATATGCTGCGTTGTATATTTTGCGGCTATTGCGAAGAAGCCTGTCCAAAAGACGCTATTTATTTATCGCAAACCTTTATGCCGGCAAACTACCATCGCAAAGGGTTTATTTATAAAAAAGAAGATTTATTGATTCCAAATCCGGTTACTGAACCAGAAGCCTATCAAAAAGCGCTGGGCACTATTAAAGCAAAAGAAATTAAAAGTTAAACAAGCTTTCAGGCTAAAAGCCTGAAATAAAGAGAACTTAAATTATAATAGGGAATGGGCATTACACAAATATTATTTTGGGTACTAACTGCAACTGCTTTGTTAAGTGCCATTATGGTTGTAACAAGCAAAAACCCGGTACACAGTGTGCTGTGGCTGATCGTGGCTTTCTTTGCCATTTCCGGCCATTATGTTTTATTGAACGCCCAGTTTTTAGCAATTGTAAACATCATTGTTTACGCAGGCGCCATTATGGTGCTTTTCCTGTTCGTAATCATGCTGATGAACCTGAATAATCCCACGCATAAGCTAAAGAACCGCGCGTTGCAGGCAATAGGAGGCTTGGCGGCTGGTTGTTTATTGATTGTGCTGGTGGCCGCGTTAAGGAATACAGAGATCACAAATAATATGGTGCAAACAGGAAGCGGAGATATAGGCCTGGTTGAAAACCTGGGCAGGGAACTGTTCACCACTTTTGTAGTGCCGTTTGAAATTGCAAGCATATTATTTTTAAGTGCCATGGTAGGCGCTGTGATCATTGGAAAAAAAGATTAAACTAAAACACGTAACAGTAAACTGTAAATAGTAAAGTAAGATGCCGATAAATTATTATATCGTTTTAGCTTTAAGCCTTTTTTCAATAGGTGTGGTGGGTGTTCTTACCAGGCGTAATGCAATTATTATTTTTATGTGCATCGAGATCATGTTGAATGCCGTAAATCTTTTGCTCGTAGCTTTTTCAAAAATGCACCACGCCACACACGCTGCCACCAATGCTACTGCGGGTACTGACGGGCAGTTGTTTGTGTTCTTTATAATGGTGGTGGCCGCGGCGGAAGTGAGTGTGGGGCTTGCGATTATTGTGATGCTTTACCGTAACATTCACTCGGTGGACATCAATTTCCTGAACAGGCTAAAGCATTAAAACCAATCACTTAACTAAAATAAAAGCGTTGATGAAATTGTATTTGTTATTAATTGTGCTACTGCCATTTGCAGGCTTTATGCTGAACGGGCTTTTCAGAAAGCAGTTGTCAAAAGCATTAACCGGTATAATTGGCAGCGGTACGGTGTTGGGCTCCTTTATTTTAAGTGTACTGGCTTTCTTGGATGTTAAAAGCAGCGGGGCGCAGGTAATAAAATATTTCGATTTCATAAACGTAGGCTGGCTTAAAATTCCTTTCGGTTTTCAAATTGACCAGCTTTCTGCGCTGTTCCTGCTAATCATTACTGGAGTAGGTTTTTGCATCCATTTGTACTCTACGGCTTATATGCAGGAGGAAAAAGAAGATCATTATGCCAGGTATTTTGCTTACCTCAACTTGTTTGTATTCTCCATGCTGCTGCTTGTTTTAGGTGAAAATTTTCTCATTCTTTTTATTGGATGGGAAGGTGTGGGCCTTTGTTCATACCTGTTGATCGGCTACTGGTTTAAAAATGACGAATACAACCAGGCAGCCTCCAAGGCTTTTATTATGAACCGCATTGGCGATGTGGCCTTTTTGATTGCTTTGTTTATGTTGGCAGGGCAATTAGGTACACTTTCTTTTGGCGATGTATTTAAGGCGGAAACACTATCTAAATTATCGGCAGGAGAAATTACAGCCATCACTATGTTGCTATTTGTGGGCGCCACAGGAAAAAGTGCTCAAATACCTTTATACACCTGGCTGCCCGATGCCATGGCTGGCCCAACGCCTGTTTCTGCACTTATTCACGCAGCTACTATGGTTACGGCTGGTATTTACATGATCGCGCGCAGCAACCTGATGTATTCCATGGCGCCAGTTACTTTAAATGTGATTGCCATTATTGGTGTGGCCACCGCGCTGCTTGCAGCTACCATAGCGCTGAAACAAAACGATATTAAAAAAGTACTGGCCTATTCTACTGTAAGCCAGTTGGGCTACATGTTTCTTGCATTGGGCAGCGGCGCTTACGTGGCAGCCGTGTTTCACGTAATGACGCATGCCTTTTTTAAGGCGCTTTTATTCCTGGGCAGCGGTTCTGTCATTCACGCCATGGGCGGCGAACAGGATATGCGTAAAATGGGCGGGCTGAGCAGGTATATGAAGATTACTAACATTACGTTTTTACTGGGTTGTTTTGCCATTGCAGGTATTCCGGGTTTTTCGGGCTTCTTTTCAAAAGATGAAATACTGGTGGGTGCGTTTGCTAAAGCACCTGTGCTGTGGGTACTTGGGTTGCTGGGTGCTTTGCTTACCGCGTTTTATATGTTTCGCTTATATGCCACCGCTTTCAAAGGCAGCTTTAGAGGCACCCGGGATCAGGAAGCGCATTTGCATGAAAGTCCGTCAGCTATGACCATTCCGCTAATCGTTCTGGCCATTCTTTCAGTTATTGGGGGCTTTGTAGGTATTCCGGAACTGTTCATGAGCGGGGCACATTCTTTAAAAACATTTTTAAATCCGGTGTTTGCCGATTCTTATACCATACTTCCTGCTCATACAATTAGCCACAGCACCGAGTGGATGCTGATGGGCATTACTTCGATCACCGTCATACTTGTGGTGATTTACGCGTGGAACAGGTTTGCTAAAAAACCAGATACCGAACCCGCTACCAGCCTAGGCAGGGTGCTGGAAAACAAGTGGTATGTAGATGAAATATATGATACCCTTGTTGTAAAACCGCTGGGCTCGCTGAGTGTGTTTTTTAATAACGTGATAGACAACAGAGTGATAGATGGCGCCGTAAATGGTTTTGGTCGCCTGATAAAATATGGCGGAAGACAGTTTCGCTGGTTGCAAAGCGGGCAAATTGGTTCATATATACTAATGATGGTGCTGAGCATGCTGCTGATATTTGTTGTTCAGTTCTTTTTAAGGAAATAAGAACCTGAAAGGTAGCCCTTACAACAGGCGCCATGGGTTTTAATTTGACAGAGTTTTTGAAATTTTTTATAAAGAGACCAGCCTAATGTGGCAAGTCTCGCAAATCAACGTTCATACATTATGATCGCATTGTTGTTGATACTGGTTCCATTGCTTAGTGGGTTGGCTACTTTTCTTATAAAGAAGGGTGATGCTGCCAGAACGTGGTCGTTGTTTTCGGCTATTGTAACTTTTATAGTGGCCATATTAGGCGTTTCTGTTTTTAACAGCCCCGCGCACATAACTTTCACTGCCGATTGGATGGGGAATCTCGGCAGCAGTTTTTCTATTAAGGCTGATGCCATGGGTATGATGCTCTGCATGCTTACCGCCATTTCTTACCCTGTTATTTTTGTAGCCACCTGGAACGCGTCTTACTCAAAGCCGCATAACTTTTTTGGCCTTATGCTTTTGGCACAGGCAGGTTTAATGGGCGTTTTTCTTGCCATGGACGGTTTGTTATTTTACTTTTTTTGGGA
The DNA here is from genome assembly GCA_023423285.1 of Bacteroidota bacterium. Classification (GTDB taxonomy): domain Bacteria; phylum Bacteroidota; class Bacteroidia; order Chitinophagales; family Chitinophagaceae; genus Niabella. The sequence goes on along the minus strand of JAFAFV010000081.1, from coordinate 6,659 downwards.
ACTTGCTTTAATACCCGTTTATTTTCTTTGTTCTCAATGGGGAGGCGCCAGAAGGATACCGGTTACATTCAAATTTTTTGTTTATACTTTCCTGGGCTCGCTGCTCATGCTCGTTGGCCTTATTTACATTTGGTCAAAAACAGGATCGTTTGCTCTGGACGAATTTTATGCCGCAGGTATCGAACTCAAAGAGCAATTGTGGTTGTTCTGGCTGTTGTTTGCTGCCTTTGCTGTTAAAATGCCCGTATTCCCTTTTCATACCTGGCAGCCCGATACATACGAACAATCTCCCACAGCGGTAACAATGGTATTAAGTTCCATCATGGTAAAAATGGGCGTGTTGGGTCTATTGAGGTGGTTGTTGCCCGTGTTGCCTCTGGGATCGCATGTATTGGGGGATAATCCTTCTACATTAGCCGTAATCGGCATCGTATATGCATCCATCATCGCCTTCAGGCAAAATGATATGAAACGACTGGTAGCATACATGTCAATAGCACACGTGGGGCTGATGTGCCTGGCTGTGTTTGCCGAACACAGAAGTGCCATGCAGGGCGTAATGATACAAATGTTCTCACATGGTATTAATATATTGGGCATGTGGATCGTGGTAGAAATCATTGAAAGAAAATTTGGAACACGTAAGATGAGTGAGCTGGGCGGCATTGCACAAAAAGCGCCGGTTCTGGCCATCTTCTTTTTCATTATTGCATTTGCCAATTTTGGCCTGCCGCTTACCAATGCGTTCGTGGGTGAATTTTTGATGCTCAATGGCATACTCAATTCAAACATTACAGCATACGGTGTTATTTATGCCGTTACTGCCGCACTTGCTGTTATTTTCAGCGCCGTGTATATTTTAAGAATGGCAAGAAAAGTATTTCTGGGCAATACTAATGAGCTTACAGAGAAAGGAACAGATATTGTTTTTCATGAGAAAGCAGCGCTGGGCATTGTTGTGGCGGCCATTTTGATCGTGGGTGTATATCCGCAACCGTTTTTAGATATGATGAGTGGGATTTCAGAATCTATTTTAAAGAGCGCGGATGCCATTCATTTATTGAATAAATAATTTTTTTGGAATATATAAACAGGTATGAACGCTTTATTATTATCGGCAATTTTAGGAGTAGTGATGATGTTTACCGGCATACTGGTAAAGCAGAAATCTACCATAAAAGCAGTAGCTATAGTAGGGATGGCATTGTTAGTTGTGGTAAACTGGCTGGAGTTGAAAGGCACGCGATTTATTAATTTCGACGTATCAGGTTTTATGAGCTTTAACAGTTTTAGCCTGCTGTTTATACTGATCGCGCTGGTGTGTACGCTGCTTTATTTTTTGGTCAGCTCCAATGAAATGCAGAAGGTTGGTAATTATTACCCTGATTATTATGCCCTGATATTTTTTATAACCTGCGGGGTTATACTGGTAGCCAGTTTTCAATCGTTGCTTATCTTATTTCTGGGAATTGAAATCATTACCATACCGCTATACGTGTTGGCAGGAGCCGATAAGCGCAATTTAAAAAGCAATGAAGCGTCATTAAAATACCTTTTGATGGGTTCTTTTTCAACGGGCTTGATGTTGATGGGTATTGCTTTAATCTATGGCTCGCAGGGCACTTTTGATATTTCTAAAATGAACTTTGCTGCGCAGAATGGCGTCCTGTCTAATCTGCAGGTGGCGGGCATGCTAATCCTTTTATTTTCTATGGCATTTAAAGCTTCTGTGGCGCCGTTCCATTTTTGGACGCCGGATGTATACGACGGTTCTCCCACCGTATTTACTTCTTACATGGCCACGATTGTTAAAGCAGCCGTATTCATCGGGTTCATCCGTTTGTTTGGAAACGCATTTGGCGCTTTATCACAGGCCTGGCAATTGTGGATTGCCATCATGATCGTTGCTACTTTGTTTATCGGCAATATAACCGCAACTTTCCAGCAAAGTGCCAAGCGCATGCTGGCTTATTCAAGCATCGCTCAGGCTGGTTTTATGCTGTTTGCGGTATTTGCCACCAACGAAGTAGCTTACGAAGGCCTGCTCATTTATGCGGCGGCTTACAGCCTTTCTACCATTGGCGTATTTGCCGTAGTGGCAAAAATGAGCGATTACAGTTTTGAAGGCTTTAACGGTTTGGCAAAGCATCAACCGCTGCTGGCGCTTACGGCCACTATCTGTTTGTTATCATTGGCCGGCATACCGCTTACGGTGGGCTTTCTGGGTAAGTTTTACATGTTGAAAGCTGCCGTGCTTACCGGTGGATATTTGTGGCTCGTGATCTTTGCAGTTATTATGGCTGCGGTTAGCGCATACTATTATTTCAGGCTCATCCAGGCCATGTATTTTAAAAATGGGCCCGATAACAGTTTCGGGGCCACCACCCTCGAAAAGGTTTCTATGGTAGTCATCTGCGTGATTATTATTTTCCTGGGTCTCTTCCCTGGTATCCTCCTTAACCATCTTTATTTTTAAAGAAAGTTTTGCAGGCCTTCGCACATTCATTGTAAATTGCAACAATGAATTTTTCTGATGTTTTCTCTCTTGCATTCAGAACCCTTAGCGGCAATAAACTGCGCACAGGGCTTACTGTAACTATCATTGCTTTTGGGATTATGGCGCTCATTGGTATCATTACAGCCATAAAAGCCATGAACCAAAAGTTTGCTGAAAGTTTTTCTTCTCTGGGTGCCAATGCTTTTACCATCCGGTATAAAGAAAGGGAGATTAGGTTTGGCGGCGGTGGAAACGATATAACGGTTTCTAAAAAAGGCCGCAAAGAAAAAAAGTCTAACCTCAATAAAAATATTACAAAAAACGAAGCAGAATATTTTGCACAAAACTTCAGGTTTCCCGGCACTGTTACCAGCCTTTCGGTATTTGGCAACCGCAATAATATTGTATCGTTTAACGATAAAAAGACCAGCCCTAATGTGATGGTTTTTGGGGCAGATGAAAATTATCTTGATCTAAATGGGTATACGTTAATTGCCGGTAGAAATATATTTATGCAGGAAGTGGCGGGAGGGCAGAACCTTTGCATTTTAGGTTATGATGTGGCAAAAACTTTTTTTGGAGATGATGTACAAAAAGCCGTCAACCGCACCCTTCGCATCAACAATTTACCATACCGTGTATTAGGCGTTTTAGAAAGCCGTGGCTCCACTTTCGGCTTTAGCCGCGACAATATGGTTATTGTAGGATACAGAAACCTTGCTGCTAACTTTTCAGGCGCTAACAGATCGTATGTAATTGCGTTGAAAGTAAACGACATGAACAACATGAACACAGTGATGGGAGAGGCGGAATCTTTCTTCAGAGGTGTGCGTAAACTAGGCATTACAGAAGAAAGCAATTTTGCGCTTGACAAGAGCGACAGCATGGTGGCAACTGCCATGAGAAGCCTTGGGTTTCTCACCATTTCTGCAACCGTTATTGGCCTGATCACATTAATTGGCGCCGCCATAGGGCTTATGAATATCATGCTTGTATCGGTTGCTGAACGTACCAAGGAAGTAGGGCTTGTGAAAGCCATTGGGGGTAAAAGTTCAACAGTAAAAATGCAGTTTTTACTGGAAGCTGTGATCATAAGTGTGCTGGGCGCGGTGCTTGGAATTGTATTAGGCGTGATTGTTGGCAACGCATTTTCTTTACTGCTTGATACCGGTTTTGTGGTGCCCTGGAATTGGGTGATTTACGGCATCATTATATGCAGCGCCGTTGGCTTATTGGCCGGGCTTTATCCTGCTATAAAAGCCGGAAAGCTTAACCCTATAGATGCGCTTCGATACGAGTGAAATGCAGGCAGGATAATTTATTTATGCTTTTTTGATTTTCATTTTTTATATTTGGGAGTTCAATGTAGACGATTATAGTATAACTGCATTGCTGCTATCTTTTTTTAACCGATTTTTTAAAAGTTATACCTTCCAAGGGCCTAAAAAAAATAATTGGGAAAAAAGTTGTTGTTTGATTTTTTTCGTTAGAATTGTGCATAAATTTTAAAGCTTAAATATTTTAAAAACTAAAAACAAAGATCATGGCTGAGACAAAACAAGCTACACCGGTAAAGGCTACTACCTCTGTACAACCAAAAAGAACTAGTAATTTAATTTCATGGCTTGCCCCTATTTTGTGCATCGTTGCCGGTTATTTAATCTGGCGTTTTGTTATTGGTAATCCAAGCGGATTTGAGCAACCAGATCCTGCAGGTGGTTTCTGGCCAAAACACGTAGGTCCTAAGTCAGGGTTTTCATCCATCTACGAAGGTGGTATCATCATTCCTATACTGATAGGTCTTTTACTAATGGCAATCTTTTTCTTCATTGAAAGGCTTATGACCATCATCAAAGCTACAGGAAAAGGCAACCCCGGCAATTTTGTTCGCAAAGTTCAGTACCACTTAGCTAATAGAAATATTGATGCAGCAGTAGCAGAGTGCGACAGGCAAAAAGGCTCTGTAGGTAATGTAATGAAAGCAGGCTTACGCAGGTACAGAGAAATGATTGAAGAGCCAAACCTTGATACTTCACAAAAAGTACTGGCTATACAAAAAGAAGTAGAAGAAGCTACAGCATTAGAACTGCCCATGCTGCAAAGAAATATGATCTTCCTTTCTACCATTACTACAGTGGGTGTGATGGTCGCCCTGTTAGGAACTGTAATTGGTATGATCCGCTCGTTTAGCGCCCTTGGTGATGAAGGTGGCGGAGGTAATGCTACACAGTTAGCTATTGGTATTTCTGAAGCACTTTACAATACGGCCATTGGTATTGGTACCTCTGCTCTTGCCCTTATTTTCTATAATGTTTGTACTACACGTATAGATTCAATTACTAATGGTATTGACGAAGCAGGATTTACATTAACGCAGTCCTTCGCGTCTCTTTACAAATAATTTAGAGATCGCAGGAGGTTTTTATGGAAAATCTAAAAAAAACCGTCTCATATCAAAACAGTAAAAGATGAGTAGTAGAAAAATAGTAAAATCCGTACCGGTAATGGATATGACGCCATTCGTGGACGTGACTTTGTTGATCCTGATGTTCTTCATCATGGCCACAAAATTTAAACCACCAGAACCGGTACCCATTACAACCCCAAACTCGGTTTCTTCTCAGCCAATGCCAGATAATAACGCGGTATTGATTGGTATAGATAAAGACAACAAAGTTTACTTTTCTATCCAGTCAATGAATGATCCTGAAAAAGCATGGGATATTATTGTAAGAGCTTCTGAAGCCAGAGGGTTACCCATTTCTCCCGAGCTGGCAAGAAAATACCAGCCTGGTGATGTGATCGGGTTTCCGTTCAACCAGTTACAATCTTACCTACAACTCCCACGGGACCAGGCATTGAAAGCAAAACAGCCCGGTATACCGGTAGCAGATTCTGCCAACAATGAGTTGTTTTACTGGATAGGTGCGGCTAAACAGGTATTTGCCGGCGAGACGCTTAAGTACTTAATCAAAGGGGATAATGACTCAAAATACCCTGCTTTCAGCAGCGTTATTGACGCATTAAAACGCAACGATGAGCAAAAGTATAACCTGGTTACTTTACCCGAGTCAGCTCCTATAGGAACAGATCTATATAAGGAAAGGCTTGGTGCTGAAAAAAATGCCAGGAGCCGCAAAATCACTGATACGAACTAAGGAAACAGTTTTATTAATACGTAAATTATAAATTATGGCAAGTGTTGAAGAAGCCCCGGTCCAGGGTAAGAAAGGCCCGGGAGTTAAAAAAGCAAAAAAACTCAGCACCAGGATTGATATGACTCCGTTTGTGGACGTAATATTACTGTTGATCATTTTCTTCGTATTTACAACCACAATGAGTTCTCCTACAACCTTGGACCTTAACATGCCAAAAGATACGGATAAAAAGGAAGAGGATACCAAGATTAAAGAATCTGGTGCCCTTGTTATCCTGCTTGGTAAAGATAATGCACTCTTTTATTACGAAGGAGCGTTGGATGAAACTGCCTCAAATTTCAAATCGGCTAATTTTGCTGAAATCCGGGATGTGATCATCAATAAAAAGAGGGAAGTAATGGCAACCTACGTTACTGACCCTGCATGTGAAGCAAAGGCAAGAGCTGAGAAAAAATCAATTGACGACGCATGTAAGCAAAAAGACTTTTTTGTGGTGATAAAGCCAACAGATGAGGCCACTTATAAAAATGTGGTAGATATATTGGATGAAATGACCATCAATAAAGTAGCGCGTTATGCACTTGTAAAACCTTTTGATACCGAACTGGAATTGGTGAACGTATCAGAAAGTGCATCTGCGACACCGACTACCCAACCAGCCGCTACAAATTAGGGAACAATAATGTGAAAAAATGAGCTTTTCGCGTCTTATAAAAAAACAAGGTAAAAATGGATGCTAATAAAATTTTAAATTCCGACTTTCTCGATATTCTATTTGAAGGCCGCAACAAAGAATACGGAGCTTACGAACTTCGCAGATCTTACAGCAAGCGTATGTGGCGTGCTTTGATGATCGTGGGTCTTATCATGGTAGGTATTGGAGCTGCTGTAGTTTTGAACAGGCAATTAAAGCCTAAACTTACTGCTGAAGAAATAGAAATGTCTGAAGTAACGATTCAGGAAATTCAGCAGGAGCAAAAACAGGACGAACCACCACCACCACC
>JAFAFV010000026.1 GCA_023423285.1 Bacteroidota bacterium | reverse complement strand
CGGCTTTTGGAATATATGCGAACCAACCCTGCAGAATTTGTAGACTTCAACACGCCCTGGAGTGTGAACTTAAGTTTTCAACTTAGCTATAACAGGGGCGCCATTGTTGATTCGTTTCACAGAAAATGGGACAACCGCATTACATCAAGCTCCATGTTTGGCGGCAGTTTTAATCTTACACCCAAGTGGAATTTTAGCGTGAACGGAGGCTATGATTTTACTACTATGAAAATTCAAACTGTAGCCCTCGCCATATCCAGAGATTTGCATTGCTGGCAAATGTCGCTGAATGTTTCTCCGGTGGGAATGTATCGTTACTTTAGCTTCACCATCAGCCCCAAAGCAGGTATTTTACAGGACTTAAAAATCAACCGTAACAGGTCGTTTTACAGTGGCCGGGGTTATTGATGCGCCACAATATAATCCTGCATTATTCTGTATACCTCATCTTTCAACTCCGCAGCAGTTTTACCAGCAACTGCAACTGGTTGCAGAAAATGAATTTCCAGTTTCTTAGGTAAAAAATAAAAAGGCTTGCCAAATGGAAGCGCTTTTTTGGTATTGAATAATACGGCAGGAATAATGTCGTGCCTGCTTTGCTCAGCCAGGTGAAAAGCGCCGCTGTAAAATTTTTTTAAAGGCGCATTTGTTCTGTTACGCGTTCCTTCCGGGTAAATGCTCATATGCATTCCTTCCTCCAGCACGCTGCGCATTTTTTGGTAACTTTCCCGGCGGCTGTCTTCACTGTTGCGGTTAATAAGCACCGAACCGCGCGCGTAATACCAGCCAAAAATGGGGATTTTTGCATATGAATCCTTTGCTATGGTTTTGTTTGGGCCGGGAATAAACGGACAGGAAAGCGGCGGATCCATTATGGAATTGTGATTGCAGGTTACAATGTAAGTTTTACCTTTCTCAAAGTTCTCTCTGCCTTTTACTTTTAGTGGGCAGCCTACCAGAAACAACCAAACACTCATCCAACATTTCGCCAGCCTTATAAAATAAGCCGTTCCCTTAGGATCGGGGATAAGGTAGGCCAGCATAGAGGGCAAAAACACAATACTGAACGTAATGATAAAAGTGATCAAACCCCATGCAGCCCATAAGCGGCCGGCTATTTCCTTCAAAAACTTCATGCTAATAAAAAATATGCGCAAAAATAGAACATTTTAGATTGAGCCTGCAATTGCGCATTAAGGTTTCCAGTCAATTGGGTCAATACCATGGCTGGCAAGGTATTCATTGGCTTTGCTAAAATGCCTGCATCCAAAAAAGCCAGTGCTTGCTGAAAGTGGCGAAGGATGCGGGGCTTTTAATATCAGGTGTTTTGCTTTTGGTATCAACTTTTCCTTTTCGGCGGCAAACCGGCCCCATAGCATGAAAACAATATGTTCTTTTTCTGTGGCTAATTTTTCAATTACAGTATCTGTAAACTGCGCCCAACCAATTTTTGAGTGGCTCATGGGTTCCCCGGCGCGGACAGTTAAAAAAGCATTCATTAAAAATACACCCTGTTGCGCCCAGTGGGTAAGATCTCCGTTTTCAGGTTTATCTATACCTAAATCTGCTTTTAGCTCTTTGAAAATATTTACAAGAGATGGCGGCGGCTTCACTCCTTTTTGCACTGAAAAGCATAGGCCGTGTGCCTGGCCCGGGCCATGGTAAGGATCCTGTCCGAGTATTAAAACTTTTACACTGGAAAAAGGCGTGGTATTAAAAGCATTAAAGATATTAGGGCCTGCGGGATACATAACCTTTCTTAACTGCTTTTCTGTTTTTAAATGCTGAACGATATTGGCGAAATAAGGCTTTTTAAATTCATCTTTCAATACTTCTTTCCAGGAAGCTTCAATATTTACGTTCATGCTGCTTTTTGTAAAAATAACCAACTTTATTAAAACACGCCAATGTGTGCCGGCACCACATTTGTCACTTCTTAGATATTGACTGGTAAAACAGTTGCAGGCATTGGTTTACAAAAAACAGTTGTGTGGTTAACCCCTCTTCAATTCCTGTAGCATTTATCTTTTTAGAAAAAATAACTTTGCCATTGTGAGCTATTGCACACCAGGCATACGTTTTATCAATGCCCTGTTCAGGCACCGTATTGGCATAGCCTGTTGTAGCAATACCATAATCGCTAAAGAACCGTTGGGTAACAGATACTGCCATTTGCTCTGCCACTTTTTTTGAAACGCAATTGCAGGCTTCTGCATGAATGGTATCCACATTAAAATGCCGCGCTTTTTGGCCCAGGTTATATGCAGTAATGCCACCATGAAAATATTGAGAAGCATCTTTTGCCTGAGTGCAGGCTGCCTGCAGCAAACCGCTGGTCACACTTTCTGCCACGGCAAGCGTAGCAGACCTTTTTACCAAAATCTTTTTTATTTTTTCTATCAGCTCTTCATCAAACTGCAGGGCGGTATCAGGTGCTTTTTGTTGCTGCATTGTTTTCATCATTCTTACCGGTTTTATCAAATTTTTTTTGCGGCTTTTGTTTGTCTTCTGCTTTCAGTTTT
>JAFAFV010000033.1 GCA_023423285.1 Bacteroidota bacterium | reverse complement strand
ACTTTTATTTGGGTTCTAAACCTATTCTTATAATATTTCCAACAGTTTCATTATCAAACAGGCTAAAACTACCACCCAATAGTAGCGCCCGCTTGGTACCAGACCGTGTTTCCAACATATCATTAATAGTTCCACTCATAGCCCCGGTATTATTCAGATTAGCTGCAAGTGTACCATCTGCGTTTAAAATCATAAAATTCTGTCTTGTAATAAAAGTGGATGATCCGGGTTCCTTATAGCGACCAAAATTTCCGCCTATAACAATCTTTCCATCATTCATCTGCCCTGCAAAAGTTATCCAGTTACCCGATGAGCTTGATGTACGGGCAAGCTCGCCCATGGTAAAGGTGGCATCTAAAGATCCGTCTTCATTTAACATGGCAATACCACTCGGTGTGGGCATACCGTTGAATTCAGTAAAAATACCAATTACCAGTAACTTTCGTGTAGTGGCATTATAGGTAATACGGTTAACGGCTCCATTGGCCCTTCCCTGAAAAGATAAGTCGGGCTGGCCGTTATCATCAAGCATCATAATACGCTGCACTGGAATGTTATTAAAAGACGTAAAGCCTCCTACAACAATGATTCGCCCGTTTAATGAATTGCCATCTCTTATTTGAACGGCACCAGTAATGTCGGCATTGGCTCCTTTTAAAATTTGACCCCTTGTAACATCGAAATTATAAGTGGTATCTAAATTTCCATTCTGATCCATAGCACCCACACTGCGCATATAAGTTACCTGGCGAACCACACTTGTATAAGTTGAGAGATCGTAAAGATTTTTACGATGAGTTGAGAAGTTACCCACGGAAATAATACGCTGGTACTTGTCAAGGAAAGACCCTATTATACCATCATTGAAACCCCCAATAAAAGCCGGTAATGTATCAATATTAAATTGTGGCTCCAGCGGATTGGGATTATAAACGTTTTGAACGGTAGAGTCCAGCATTCCGTTTGTGTAAATTCGTGTCATATTATTTACGCCATCTCTTCCGTTGTATACACTAAAGCCACCAAAAATCAGGTATCCCGGAAATTGAGTTAAAGGTAGCAAACCCGTCACCACTCCGTTAGTTCCTGTTCCTTTTGCAAAATCAGTTTTAATTGCTCCGTCAGGTGGGTTTAATTTCAACATATAACTTCTGGAAGAAGGAACAACTCCGGAAGCCGAGGTGGCATTATAAGAACCCTGGTTATTAAACTGGCTAAAGCTGCCGAGAACATAAATACTTTGTACGGCCCCAATTTCTTCTAAATAAAACTTTCTTACAGCCCCATTAGTACCCGAACCCAAGACGATATTTCCCTGCTGATCATTAGTCAAACGGTTGAATGAAGAGTCAAGCCATACATTTCCTAGCACTTTAAACTGTGGACCAAAATACATTCGATCACGCACAACGATTGTTGCTGCACCAGAAGAAGCATTTTCAGGAACCACAATAGTTAACGTGCTGTCCTTTGGAGACATACTGCGTATTTCCGATTCGATACCATTTAGTAGAAACTGGATATCGCCGGGTACCATGGCTACCAATGAGTCGAGCCCTGCTACTTTAAACTTTACCAGTGTACCTGCCGATCCAAATGCGGGAGTTGGCTGTGTACCAATGAATTTTATATAGGTTGCTATAGCAGGCTTATACGCACCGGAAAAACTTTCTTCGTTCTTTTTGGTACAGTAAGTTGTTAACATCACAATAAGCATCAGCCCTATTGCAAAAAAATATCTATTACGCATATTATTCATAATTCATTTATTCAATTGGTCCTTTTATTAAATCCATAGTACCTTGCCAGCGACCATGTATCTGCTGAGCTAAATCCAAAAAAATGCGCCTGGTGGGTAACACCGTCAATAACCGTTTCACCATTACCGCCACCGCCATACATTAACACATGCACCATACCGTTTTTGGGCTTAATGTTGCAAGTGGCTACACGCCCCATAATCCAGGAGTTATATGGTGCTGACTCACTGGGCACATAAGAGATATTGAGATAACGATAGCCTTGGTATTTAATACCTCTTGCGCTGGTAAAAACTGCGCCTATATTCATTATCCTACCTCCCATTGATCTGGAAAATTCACCGGGGAATGCCTGTTTATTTAATATATCCAGTTGCGGGTAATCCTCCAGTCCTTTCATGTTTCTGAACATATAATTCATCAACGTTGCTTTCCAAAACTCCTTATTTACATCCGACAAGTAGACGATAGAATCTTCGCCTAAACGTTTCAGGTCAAAATTAAAATCCTGGATCGTTCTGTGAATACTGGAATCAGCGGGTGCGAAAAAGGTGAAATTACTGTCTCGAAAATAGGACTCCATTTCAGCCAGTTTAATTACCTGAACCAACGTATCAAACAGTATGGGCTTTGACTCCAGAAATTCTAACATACTTCCATTGAACTCTGCTTTGCTAAGACCAGAGTTAAAGTAATACTCTTTCTGACAGGCAGTACCAAAAAGTAACAAGGAAAGGATCATAGCCAGAAACGTATATTTTATTTTACTCAGTTTCATATCAAAATTTTAATTCCAGAACAGGTTAGGTTTAACTTTTGGATTCGCAAGCAATACATCCTGGTGAATTGGATAAGTCCATGCACCATTTAAAAATTCATCATAAGTAATAGGGAATGGCGTGTATTGTCCGCTCAAAATTCTTTTCGTTCTTACAAGGTCATAAAAAGTGGAACTTTCGCCCATTAGCTCCCGCTCCCGCTCCCACCAAATGGCATCAGACAATAATTGTCCAAACTGGTTTGTTTCTAAGCCAGTAAATAATTCCGCTCCGGCTCTGCTTCTGATGACATTTACATCAGCAACTGCTTCCGAAAACCTGCCCAGTTTTTCCAATGCTTCTGCCCTAAGAAGATACGCATCTACATATCTGAATAATATCTTAGCATCATTAGGGTTTTCAGTTTCTTGCTGTGTGGCAAATGTGTTGAGAAATTTTTTGAAAACAAACTGACCGGTGTTGTTATACATATTGGGTTCCTCAAACCAGTTATCTATCCGTTTGTCGGTTTCACCATTGTTTTCTGGATCATACAACTGGCGCAAATATGGCGTGGCATAATACAGGTAGGTAACGTTTACATTTTTCTTATATGGAGTTCGCAACACAATATCTGCAATAGTTGCCATTAGTCCGAATGTTTCGCCAAAGTTGTAATCTTGTCCTATTTCAAACAGGCTTTCTTTTGAAGTTCCCTTGAAAATTTCTTTAAAATTCTCCAGCGGAAGTAATTCGTAAGCACCACCGTTTTGCTCAATCAGTTCTGTACCCAGTGCGACGGTTTCTTCATAATAAGCCTTTTCGTTGGCTTCGTCAAAACAAGCCATCCACATATTCATCTCCATCATCAAAGCCAAAGCCCCACCTCGCATGGCGCGTACTCCCCGAAGTGTCGGATCTCCATAAGTCCAGGGCAAGTCGTTTTTTGTGGCTTTAAGATCTGCCAGGCAGTTTTTAAACACTTCAATTTGGTTCATTCTTTCACGAGGAGTGTCATCTGAAGGATCGGTTACATAGGGCACATCTCCCCAATGGCGTACCATTAAAAAGTAGGTAAGGCTTCTTAAGAAAATAGCTTCAGCAGCGTATTGCTTCCGCTCTGCTTCCGTTATATCACTAATATCTGTGCTATTTATATTAGCCAGAATAGTATTAGCAGTAGTAACGATCCGGTACATATAGCCCCAGTTGGACATATTCTTAAAGCCAAATTGGTTAATACTCTGGCTAAAGTTACCATAAGCACCGGAAGTGGATGCGGTGGAGCTTAGTATGCTTTTAATACGATTATTGTTTAGATCAGTTATGTACACCCTGCCAGTTCCTTGTGTGGATTGCACCCATGCAGTAGCCCGATAATCAGCCATTGCCAACAGAGAATATCCATCCATACAGGTATAGTTGCGTAATAAAATGTAAGCACCCGTGGTAAACTTTTCCACGTCGTCTTTACTTTTCCAGAAATTATTACCCGACATCGAATCCACCGGATTCACATTAAGGAACTTTTTACAACCTGTTCCTACAACTATCGCAGTTATCAATGTGAGTGTAACTATATATTTTCCCAATTGCATAAGTTGAATTTTTATAATGTGACATTAATACCTAAAGAGAATTTACGCGGGTTAGGATATCCATCCGGATGATCTCTACCTAAATCGGATACATTCTCAGGGTTAGGTCCAGAATAATTTGAAATTACCCATAAATTGTAGCCGGTGAAATATACGCGGGCACTCTTCATTCTAATTCTTGAAATTAAATCCTTCCTTAAACTATAGCTGAGTGTAAATGTGTTTAACTTAAAATAAGAGCCATCTTCCATAAATAAAGTTTGATTATACCTGAAGGAATTAATTGCCCTGTTCTGCTCGTATGAATAAGGATTTGGATAAGTAGCTATGTCTCCGGGTTCTTGCCAGTAATCATAATCAGCAATAAGCGGAAGTGAAGAGGCAGAAGTAGGATTATAAAAATACTGGAACCTTCTTGCCAGTGGTGTATTCAATACATCGCGGAACAAGGTATAAGACCATTGCAGCGACATTGACCAGTTTTTGTAAGAAAGATTATTAATAAATCCACCAGTTATTTTAGGTTGTGGATCACCCACAGCTACTCGGTCATTATTATCAATAACGTAATCTCCATTAAGGTCAGCAAAAATAGGGTCACCTCCTCTCAAAGCACGGCCTCCAATTTGCAACCGCTGCCCGGTAAGCGGATCTACCGGCACATCTGCATCTGTTGCATAAACACCCTTGGTATTAAACATATAGTTTGTTAGGGCATTTGAACCCAGGCGATAGATCACTGGTAGTCCCAGGGCATCTCCGGGGTTTACAACAATCTGGCGCACATCTTTGGGTAAATGGGTTAGCACATTTTTATTATAGGCGCCATTCAGCATCACATTCCAGCTAAAGTTTGTTTTTTGTATGGGTTTAAAGCGCAATGATAATTCGTGCCCGAAGTTCACCATGCTTACTTCGTTGGTAGGTTTATTTTCATAACCAGATTCTGTAACGATATTTACAGAGCGACGTAGGTTTTCGATGGTTTTATAATAAACATCATACTCGAAAGAAAATCTTCCTTTAAAGAAACCTGCTTCCAATCCCCAGTTCCATTGAGTGGAAGTATTGGGTAGAAAATAAGCATTGGGAGCAGAGTTGAAGTTCAATCCTACCGAAGGTTGACCCATATAAGTATCTCCTGGGAAATACCTTCCGTAAATATCAAATACAGTGCCCTGTGGCACGATGTTTCTACCCCAACTGGCTCGGAACGCTGCAAAGTCTACCCAGTTATAACGCTGCATAAATTTCTCCTTGTACATATTCCACTTTACAGCCAGAGATGGGTTATGGCGGTAACCCGATAAAGGCCCGTTTGTGGAGGTTCCATCAATACGATAATTAATATCCAACACATAGCGCTGTTCGTAAGCGTAACTGAATGCAGCACCGTAACCAAAAAGTCTTCTGTTATACGGTACACCATTAGCGCCAAAACGGGAATTAGAAAGGTTGTATCCAATAGGGCCTGAAATATAATCATTAGGTGCACCATAAAGTGCCAGCACGTTGCTACGGATCATATCTACGTTAAGATCGGAGAAACCATAGGCCATTACATAATGCCTTTCCTCATTAAACGTTTTATTAAATGACAGGATGTTTCGGTTATAGTAGTTATTGGAAATACGGGAAAAAGTGTTGTACTGTGCTAAGGGCGTACTACCTGTTCTAAGGTAGTATGCGCTGCCACTGTTTAACCAGGATGGGTAAAACGTGTTACTGTTTGAATGTGAGTATGAATGGCTGCCCTCTGTTCTAAGCTTCACATTTTTATGGAGCGAAAGCTCAAACTGAAGGTTTGATAAAACGGTTGCTGTTTTATTATCTTCTTCTATTTCAAATGCAGACAGCGCATCGTTATTCTCCGAATAAATACTTGGCGGCGGAAGTGTTGTAGATGCCATACCACCGGTAGCAACACCTGTTTGCAAAAGAC
>JAFAFV010000219.1 GCA_023423285.1 Bacteroidota bacterium | reverse complement strand
GCCAGGTTGCCGGCTACCTCGCCAATAAAAAAGTTGCCGTAAAGTTCGGGCATTTTATCGCCCACATAAAAAGTTCCGCCGCTGCTGCCTGTAAATTTTCCTCTTTCATATTCAATGCGGTTGAGTTTTTTTTCCTGAAATTCCTTGTTCCTTTTTTTGGTTCTTTCGGCGCGCCAGTAAGGTGTTTCAGAAACCTGGTACATAGAGTCGGAGTATGTAGCAATATTTTTCATTGAGCGCGTAGAAGGCATATATGGATGCCTGTGCGTATAACGCCACGCAATAAGCATTTGCTGGATGGGGATGGAATTTTCAGTAATAAATCTGTTTCCATAAAAATCAATATCCTGTCCAAACTGTCCTGGGCCGGTTTCATTTTCAAACAGATTTCTGTCTAACCTAAAACGGAAATCCCCGCCTTTTACATTTAAAGAATTATTGCCTGAGCCTGCCACGTAAGTAATGTCTCCATCCTGCCCGCGATTATTGGCATAAATCCAATTGTCAACTGAAAACTGGAGATTTGAAATCTGCGTTTCATAATTGTCTTTAAAAAAGCCGGTAAATAATCTCTCCCTAATATCTGCCTTAAAATCACCGTTGGTATCTTTTAAATACAGTATATCCGGGGCTGCGGTAACCAGCAGGCCGCCTTTCCAGGGCAGGAGGCTGGTGGCTTCGGAAAGTTTATCGGCAAACACAACAGAAGAATCAACAATGCCGTCGTTATCCATATCAAATAATACTCTGATCTCGCCTTTTTCTTCACCGGGTTTTGGTGTGTAAGGAGCATCTGGCATGAGGGCTACATAGCAATTGCCGTTCTCATCAAACTCCATTGTAACGGGGTCAAACACATAGGGTTCGTTTGCAAATAATTCTACTTTATACCCTTCAGCCACGGTCAAAGCTTTTAAAGCATCCTGTGGTGAAAGCGCTTCGGAGTAGCGACTTTGTTTACACGAAGCAAACATTACAGACAGAATTAATACACAAATGCCAGGTAAAAACAAATTTTTGCAGTTCATCGAATTGAAGTAAAATGTTGAATAATATTAGGTAAAAATATTAGATTTAAATTAAAAAAAATCTTTTTACTAAAAATACGTGTACGTACCCAAAATTTCTTAGATTTGTTTCAGCTAAATTGAGATTACTATAAATTAACGTATGAGCCATAACAGTAACAGCCGTAGAAATTTTATCAAGCTATCAGCATTGTCAGGTTTGGGTCTTGGACTTAACAATTCCGTACCATCTATAGCAGCAGAAGTATTTAAAAGAGAAAGTGGCGCAGCACTTTTCATGCCAGGTGGTAAACCTGATATACCTTTTGTGCCGCGCCGTGTAGCAAGCTGGTGGAATTCGATAGAAGACTTACAGTGGAATCAAAAAGCCATCCGCGATAAAGTAAAACGCCGTGCCGAAGGTTTTGCCAAAGCCAATATAGATACGGCAATGAATTATGGTTTTCACGTCAGGTTCGACTTTGCAAATTATTTTGGCCAGTTGAATGAATACTTTGCAGCTACAAAAGAAGAACTTAATAAATACGGTATCAAATTTATTGAGCATTACTCGTGCAACCACGTAGAGCGGCCGCGTGGTAAAGAAGAGTTTGACAAACTACACCGCACACAGCGCCATCATATATTATTATTTCATGATGAACAGGCAGCAAAACACGCGCAGTACGAAGGACATTTGTTTCAGGAAATTTGTGAGGTAGATATATTTGACGGCAGCAGAGGATATGCACGTCAATACCAGATGGAAGCTTTTTGTCATAATAATCCCGGCTTTTTGGATATGCATAAAAAGTATTTGCAAAGGCTGGTGCGCGAAGTGAATTTTGACGGCTATGAAATTGATGATATGTGTGATTACGTGGGGTTGCGGGCATGCGGATGTAAATACTGCAGAGAAAGATTCAAAAGAGATTATGGCCATGACATTCCTCCCACCACGGATAAGAGTTTTTGGGGTGATACCACGAAGCCTATGCTGCTATGGGGCAATTATGAGAACCCTGTTTTTCGCGACTGGATCAAAATGAAAGATGATGTGATTGCAGACCACGTGAAAATGTGTAAAGATATTATTGAAGATAAACCTATGCTCACCTGTTGCTCCGGCACGGGGCCAATAACGTTGAACGCTATTTCACTGAACCTAGAGCGTATTGCTGATATACTTGATATTTATATGCTTGAAAATGTGGGTACCAATATCCGCAGTGTAAACTGGCTTGAAAAAGATGCAGAAGCATTGCAGCAAAAAGATATTGCTGAAAAGCGCGGATTTGCACCTGCAATGGCATTGAGCTATACTATTTATAAAGATGGCGGTTACATGGGCTGGGCGCTTGCAAGATTCTGGGGTGTAGCTAATTGGGCCAGCACTTTTCATCAAAGGTTATCAGAAGATCCGATAGATGCTATGGAATTGGAGGATATGATCATGGAGGTGAATAACTGGGAGGTAAAGCACAGTGATCTCAACCATTACAAGTCGCAAGATTTTGTAGAAGCAAGACTGGTATATAACTACTACTGCCGCATGAATGGCTGGCGTGATACAGATGGCAGGGAGCAGTGGGACAAGGTAAAAGCATGGTCGAAACACCTTGCGGAAACCAATGTG
Source organism: Bacteroidota bacterium (assembly GCA_023423285.1). Lineage (GTDB taxonomy): Bacteria > Bacteroidota > Bacteroidia > Chitinophagales > Chitinophagaceae > Niabella. The sequence goes on along the minus strand of JAFAFV010000219.1, from coordinate 478 downwards.
GGGTATAGGTTTGTAAGATATCAGGAGCTTGCTGATGAGAAAATGTTATCTGCAGAAAAAACGCCATTAATACTGGACAGCGTTGGCTGCCTGAGTGATGCACAATACAACGCCATTGAAAAATACTTGGCCAAAGGCGGTACAGCTTGGTTGGCCCTGCCTTTTGGTACACATGATGATAAAGGTTTTAAAAGAAGCGTACCACTGTCTGACAGATTGTTGAAAAAGAAATACCGGAACCTGTACATTATTGAAACAGCAACGAAGGCGCAGCCGATTGATCTATTGATTGCTGAAGGTAAATTTAAGCCAGCAATCAGGCAAATATCAGGCGATGCCGGCTGGTGTGTACGCGCGCGCAGGTATGGAGATAAAATGGTTCTGCATTTTTTGAATTCTAAAATGAAGGCAAACCCACACCCCACTGTAAAGGACATTAGCGGGCAGCCAGTGATTACAACAATAGAATCAACAATAC
>JAFAFV010000218.1 GCA_023423285.1 Bacteroidota bacterium | reverse complement strand
TGCACAAAACCACCACCCACTGAGTAAAATGTTTCAGCTAACTGTTCACCATTTAAAAATTTTACTAAAAAGGTTAAGCCATTGGAGTGAAAGGGCAGCGTTTCACTAAATAAAAAAATAATATCAGCACGTGGATTGAAGACGACTGGCTGTTTGTTGTTTAAAATGATTTGCTGGTTTTCTGCAATAGCTGCAATGGTTGATTGAATTGCATTTACATCAAAGGTTACAGGATCGTATCCACAAAGACCTAGTTGCACGGCTATATCCGTGCCATGGCCGGTACCGGTTTTTGCCAGTGAACCATACAATAAAATTTGAATACTTTTTACTTTATGTAAAATATTACTGACTTCCAGTTCGCTCACAAACCTGGCAGCAGCCTTCCACGGGCCTAAAGTATGAGAGCTGGAAGGGCCCACGCCTATCTTCAGCATATCAAAAACCGAAATGGCCTCGTACATGATATTAGTTTTTACTCTTCGAAATTAGCGAAGATTAGTCCATTAAAAAAGCTCCCTTTTGAGGAGCTTATAAAAATCGGGCTTTTGATTGCTATTGCGCATGCAACAGTTCAATGTAAAAATATAAAGGCTGATTGTTTAACGCCGGGGGTACATAAGGATTACAAGAATATGCTAACGCTGACGGCGTAATGATCTTCATCTTTCCACCCGGTTTAATCTTTTGCAGGGCTATTTGCCATGCCACAATCACTTCATTGAGTTTAAAAGAAAAATTGCCGGTGTAATTTCTGTCAAACTCAACGCCGTTTAGCAGCCGACCATGATAATTTACTTTTACCATGCTTTGTGGCCCGGGAGTGAAACCTGTACCGGGTTCAATGACCTGGTACATTAATCCGCTGGCATCATTTGTAACTGTTATTGAACTATCAGTGGCAAATTTGTTCATAGCAGCCATTTCACTTTCCACAGTTTTGGGCGTACACGGCTGCGGACTTTCATTTTTCATACATCCGGCCAGAGCGCCAATAACTGCTATAACTGCCAGAGTTTTAAATTTCAACATGAACTATATGATTTATTGTGATTTTTTAACATCAATAAGCGTAATTTTATTTATGAGTTGAGAGTTAGCTGGGATTGTAGCGAGGCCTCCTCTTCCAGAATTACAACCCAAGCCATTGCGTGATGAAGGAATGATTACATTTGACACACCTCCTTCTTTTAATTGTGAAAATATCAAGTGGTCAAATGAATCTGTATTAAAATCACTTAATTTAAGGGGAGCACCTGTATTTCGATTGATTGAAACAGTACCGGAATCTACTAAAGTACCATTAAGTAATCGAGTTTCAAGTTTAAATACAATCTGAGAATCTGCTGCAGGTTGGCTGCCAGTACCTGGTGATTCAATTCCATAATACACATTATGAGTTGTGTTAAACGACACGTTTAAAGTGGTATTTTTGTCTAAAAACGAGTCGATTATGCTTCTATCCTGCGCTAAAGTATTATTTGTACAGGGTGGAGTTTTATCTTTATTGCACGAGATAAAAATTGTAACAGCAACAATTGCTGTAAGAGGAATTGCAATGATCCTTTTCATTCTTTTTTTTTTGAGGGTTGTTAATTAATTATTGATTTTCATTCTGTTTACGGGATAAAAGTTCCCGGTAACGGGTTTCGTTGATATCCCACTTGTGGTAAGACGCAAAAACGGCTATGAACGCAACAATTAAAATTCCTGCAATCAACAAAACAATGAAAACAGAGGAATTAGCGTTAGCAACCATCGTAGCGCGTTTATACCAGCCACTAAAAAAGTTTACAAAGATGGCTATCACAATAATGATGCCTGCCGGTGCGCTGGCCAATGCCCGCCTGAATATTTTTTTTTGTTTCAGCCTGTATTCACTCCAATATTTAATAAAATCCTCTTCCTCTTTAGTATACATTTGGCGAAATTAAACTTTTCATGCAGGTTTTGATAATAAACATAAACTGTTTATATTGCAGTAATCAATAAGAAGAATAGTGAAACTTTCACCGGCCTTAGCAAAATATTTAGCTGCCAACAAGCGATTATCCTTACCACGCATCGGAACTTTTACTTCTGAAGGAGGTTACGACCCCGAATTCGACGGCAAAAGAACCACGGTGCTGGCCAATGTATCCTTTAAAAATGAAAAAATCACTGGTTTTGATGAGGACTTGGTGGAATTTATTGCCAAAGAAACGGGAAAAATGAAAATCCTGGCAGAATCTGACCTCACCTCTCAACTGGATGATGTGCTGCAATATTTAAACACGGGCAAGCCTTACTTTTTTACTGATATTGGCACACTGGCCAGAAAACAAAACGGCGATTTTGAATTTTTCGCTGAAAAATACACACCGGTTTCAGAAAAGAAAAAAGAGAAAGACATTCCCATAACCGAAAAAAATCACATTCCCCAATCTTATATTGACAATACCAGAACCGGCAGGCGCAACCTGAAACCCGCGCTCATTATTATCATACTGGCCATAATTGCCATTGCCGCCACCGTGTGGTTTTATATAAACAGCCAGGACACCAACCTTACCGAGGTAGAAGATACTGAGGAAGCTGTGCCAGTACAAGCCCTGGCAGCAGACAGCCTGGCGGCACAGGATACAGCATCCACAGCCGCGGTATTACCCAACACGTATAGTTATGTGCTGGAGATAGCCAAAGAACCCCGCGCTTCCAGAAGATTTAACCAGCTTAAATCAATTAATTGGCCGGTAGAATTGGAAGTTCTTGATTCGGTGAACAAAAGAATTGTGATGAAACTGCCACGTGCAGGCGCTGATACCGCCAGGATCAAAGACTCATTAAGCGTTTTAAGTGGAAGAACAGTGTTCATAGCACCTTAAAACCCCAGTGCGCGCAACGGTTGCAAAGTTTAAAGGGTCTTGTAATAAATAAACCAGATGAAAAAACTATTATTAGTTGCCGCGTGTGTGATATTATATACATCCTGTGCCACATCGCAAAATGCCGTGGCTAAAGAGGCCGAAAAGAAAGTAGCAGCATGGAAACCATTGTTAAACCTTACTGATGAGCAGGCTGGCAAACTTGCAGCAGTAGAAACTGCTTACTTGAAAGCGATGAAAAAACTCACTTACTCTTCTTCCTATCATTCACAGCTTAAAGCATTGCAGGACACCAGAACCCGGCAGCGTAAAGAAATTCTTTCAAGAGAACAATATTTGAAATTAGATCTGCTTGAGAGCGGCAGGCTGAAAGACCTTCCGCCGGTCAGAGCCAATTAAATATAGTATTTATAAAAAAGCTGCTCTGAGGCAGCTTTTTTTAGTTATTTTTTTACAGTGTATATTGTGTCTTTCAAAACCGGGTTGGTAGAAATCCTTATAGGCACCACATTTACCGTTTTGTTGCCGGTAGTACTTTCTACAGCCACATTTATGGCTTCGCCACCAAATAACTTTCTATAATCTCCGGCTGCGCCTGCCACATCTGTAATGTTGGTTCCGTTAATTTGAGTAACCATATCTCCTCT
>JAFAFV010000210.1 GCA_023423285.1 Bacteroidota bacterium | reverse complement strand
TTTGGAGCATTTGAGCAGCCAGCTCAGGCATAGTTTCGTATATGCTTGCATAAGAATCAGCCACGTCCACGCCATCTTCCAGCCCTTCAGAATTTTCCAGACGGCTTACAAAAGTAGTCATGAGGTTAACTGCATCCTGGTTTTCAAAACTGCTTAAAAAATGTCTTAGTTTATTATACGCCGCGGCCTGGCTTATAAATTTTCTGTAATGGTCATAGCTCAGCTTTTTTAATAGTTCTGCACCTTTGTTATTGGCCTTGCGCATCATTAAAGGGTACACACCGTTGGTATAGCTGCTGGTATAGATCAACCCGTCTGTCATTACCGCCACGTAATACAGTTCTTCAGCCGTAAGTGGCTGAATGCTTCGGAAACGAACAGCATCGGGCAGATCGTGCAAGCCATTTATTTTGGCTACAAAATCATCTTTAGCTTTTTGTTCTATTTTATTTACAAGAATTTTATGGCCGATAGCAGTGTCGCCAGAGGCAGCACGCGCTGCATAGTCCATTTGGGTGTTGACCAGCAGGCGGAAGTATTTTACCGGATCTTTCTTTACAGCATCAATCTGCTGCAGGGTAATTTTTTCTTTCACTACATTGTCGAGAAACGGAAAATAGAACTGACCGCTTTTGTTAGGATCGCGCGCCATTAATACAATGGTTTTAATAAGCGGGTCATCGTCTATAGATTGTATGATCTTTCCCAACTTATTATTGGCTTGCGCGTAATCATACACATGCTGTGGGTAGCGGTAAGCCACTACCCTCACAAGGCTGTCGGCAAAGGGCACATCAGGATAAGCATGTAGCCCAGCAAAAGTTCTTTCAGGAAAACGGTTGGCCACTTTTAAGATCAACAGCTTTTTTGCATCATCATAACCTGCGTTTTCTTTAAATATAGGAGGAAGTAATACGGCATTGGCCACGTCGTAAGATAATGGCTCCAGTACGGGAGCAATTGATTGCCCGTTTTTATCGGCCCAAATAATATTTCTGTAACTCTCAATAATCAAAGGCGTTTGCGCTGCGTCGATTTTCTTTGCTTTCCAATTTGTACGAATGTATTTTAAGATTTCTGACAGGCCGGTCAAATAATGCGCTTTTACCCGCTGGTCTATGATTGAATCAGTTTCAACTAAATATTGTAGCCAGTCTACTCTATTTTGCAATGCATAACTGGCAGCCGAATTTACAGAAGCATCATCGCTTACCTTAAAAAGTGTATCAGCAGTGCCATCGCTTGCCAGCAGTAATTGTTGTTCTTTATCAATATTTTCATGTGCGGTTTTTCTTCCAATTGCAGCAGTATAGTTAGGTACGACATCCGTAATTATCTGCACATGCTCTGGTTTCTGTTTCTTTTTACGGCGCCATTGAGCGTTCGCATCCACGCTAAACAAACCGGCTACAAGAATTAAAAAAAATATTTTCAGGCTTATACTCAATATTCTGTTCATATTCGAAAAGTTATACAGGTATTGTTTACGGACTTTTAATTTTTTATATTGATATTTTCACAGGATTGCATTGCAATAATCAAGCCGCTTGTGCTGTTGATTGCAGCGGCAATGTAATAAATAACCGTATCACCTCGCCGCTAAATTTGTTAAAAGCGCTGTCTCTGTTTTAATTGCCCACTGCGCCTTAAAAATGACCAGGCCAGCAAGGCGCTGGTAAACATCAAAATGGCTCCTAAAAGAAAAGGCGCTCCGGGAAGGTAAAAAGGCTTTTTATGGTTCACGGCGTAATAAAATAAATTTGTCATAACGTAAGGCCCAATGATAGAAGTAGCGCTCATCAGGCTGGTAAGGCCTCCCTGTAATTGGCCCTGCTCATTTGCCGGCACCTTTTCGGTGATTATACTTTGCAATGCTGGGCCTGCAATACCTCCCAGGCAATAAGGAATTAGAAAAACATACATCATCCAACCCTTTGTGGCAAAAGCAAATAAAGCAAGCCCTACCCCATAAAGGATCAGCCCCAGGTAAACGCTTTTGGCGTTGCCAAGCAACGGGTTGACAATCCTTATCATTCCTCCCTGAACAATACCTACCAGTACACCTATCAAAGCCAGCGATATGCCTACTTCCTTTTCTGTCCAGCTAAACTTATACATCGTAAAATAGTTCCAGTTAGACTGAACAGCATGTGCGGCAAGGTACATGAATACAAAAGCAATCACGAGGCCACTAATAGCCGGGTATTTTTTAAAATGCAGGATGGAACCCACGGGGTTTGCTTTTTTCCACTCCAGCGGTCGGCGATTTTCCGGTTTCAATGATTCGGGCAATACAAAATACCCGTACAAAAAATTGAAAAAGCATAAAACGGCTGCCGCGTAAAACGGTGCACGCAAACCCCAAACAGAAAGCAGGCCACCCAGTGCCGGGCCAATTATAAACCCCAGGCCAAATGCAGCGCCGATTAATCCAAAATTCTTAGCTCTTGTATCTGGCGTGCTAATGTCTACAATATAGGCCGTGGCTGCAGTAAAACTTGCACCCGTTATGCCTGCCAGTATTCGGCCCACCATTAACCAGGTGTAATTATGCGCTAAAGCCAAAATGATATAATCAATACAAAATACCAGCAGCGATATTAAGATTACCGGCCTGCGGCCATATCTGTCACTCAGGTTGCCCATTAATGGTGAAAAGAGCAATTGCATAACGGCAAATATGGAAATAAGGTAACCACCCCATTTGCTACTTTCTTCAATAGAAATATTTTTTACCTCTGCAATCAGCGATGGCATTACCGGTATAATAAGCCCCCATCCGATCACATCAATCGTCATGGTTATGAAAATAAACCCTATTGCTGCCTGTTTGGATGTTTTCATTTGATTTTTGAAGACTGCAAAGATGAAGTTTTTACGCTTTCAGCTAAATGATTTTTTGGTCAATTATAAATAAAAAAGCGTGGCCGAGGCCACGCTTACACATCCTTTATATAAAAATTAATAATAGATCAGGAATTCAACACGCCTGTTTTGCTGCCTTCCATCGGGCGTTTCGTTGGTGGCTACAGGGTTTGCATCTGCAAAACCATTGGTAAGCATTCTGCGGCCTTTTACACCTCTGCCTTCGAGGTAAGATTTTACACTGTTGGCTCTGTCGAGCGACAACTTATCATTGATTGCTTTGGTGCCGGTATTGTCAGTATAACCGTTCAGGTCTACTGATGTGCGGGGATATTTGTTTAAAACATCGGCTAGTGCATCAAGGTTGCCGGCACTTGTATTGTTAATTTCTGCAGAACCTACTTTAAAGTAAACGAGTTCGCCTAAAATAATCTTTACCCGTCCATCCAGATAGGAAACATCAGTACTTGGAAGTCTGTTTTTCAGTTCGTTGAGAATGGCATTGAGGTCATCATCTTTTTGCTTTTGCGTCATTGTAGATTTACAAGACATGATGCCGAGAGAAAGTGCGGCCACCACGATAAATAATAACTTCTTCATATAATATTTTTTTAGGGTTACAAATATGCATGAAGATTTTACAATTATTATACCACATCTTCAAAAACGCCTGTCTCGGTGTTTTTGCGCACATGGCCCGCTTTAAAATGCCTCCCGTTCATTACTACATATACGCCTTTGGGCAGCGCCTGCACAAAGGCAATAGCGCTACCCAGGTTAAACAACCCGTCGGAGCTGCCGAATTTAATCGGTATCATGGCGCCGGTAAGTACAATAGTTTTATTTTGAATTCTTTGCGCGAGCATTTCCGCGGTTTTAGCCATGGTATCGGTGCCGTGTGTAATCACGATCATATTCTCCTCAGCCTGACTGCACTGGTACGCGATCAACTCCCGGTCTTCATCTGTCATTTCCAGGCTGTCAACCATCATTAAGGTGCGAATGGCTACGGGAATCGTGTTTCGGCCCATCTCAAGCAGATCTGGCAGGTGGGTATCTTTAAAATAGAGTTGGCCGTTAAGCATATTATACTCCTTATCAAAGGTGCCGCCTGTAATGAAGATCCTGATTGCCATGCAGCAAAGCTATCAAGTTTTAATAAACATCTAATCCAAAAATAGGTCTGGATATAATTTAATACCCGGAGTAACGGCATACTTGCTCAAATCTGTAATCCCTTCCCGGGCCAGCACTTCTTCATCAATAAAACAATTGCCGGTACAATCCGCGGGGTGGTTTTTTAAAATGTAATACGCCGAATCCGCAATTATTTCTACGGTGCGGCTCATTTTAGCAAGTGCTTCGCCACCAAGTATGTTGCGTACTGAAGCCGTGTCTATAGTGGTTTTAGGCCATAAAGCGTTGGAAGCTATGGGTATAGATTTGAATTCTTCGGCCCATGCCAGAGCCATCATACTCATATTGTATTTGGAAAGCGTGTAAGCAATGTGGCTTGCCAGCCATTTTTTATCAAGATTAACGGGAGGCGAAAGCGTGAGAATATGCGCGTGTTGGGATTGCTTCATATAGGGCACACAGGCCTGAACCACGGCAAAAGTGCCCCGAACATTAATATCGTGCATCAGATCGTAGCGTTTCATTTCTGTAGCCTCTGTTCCTGTAAGCGCAATGGCCGATGCATTGTTCACTACCATATCAATACCACCAAATGCACTCACGGCTTTATCTACCGCGTCCTTTACTTGGTCTTCAAACCTAATGTCGCACTGCACTGCCAATGCTTTGCCACCTGCTGCTTGTATTTCTTCTGCAGCGGTATAAATGGTGCCCTCCAGTTTTGGGTGTGTGGTAACTGATTTGGCCGCAACAATGATGTTAGCGCCTTCGCGGGCCAGCCTGAGTGCAATAGCTTTGCCTATGCCGCGGCTGGCGCCAGTTATAAATACGGTTTTATTATGGAACGTCATATAGAACAGATGGTTTAGTTATCACAATATAACATTTCCTGTTCAATACGTGCAGGGAAATATCAGCGTGGCAGATCGCCTTCACTGGTGGGCACAACGCCTTTTACGGTAATGAATTTGATATTCTTTAAATCCTGGGTGGCTTCAAGCCCGTTAAGGCCGTCAATTTTTTGACCAGGTGAACGCTGCCGCGCGGGTTTATCGGTATAAAATAATTCCTTGTTCTGATCCCACCAAAGATCCTGGCAGTAAAGCGTGTCTCCGCGGGTGCTGATGATCCTGATACTGTCGCGCAAATAAACCTTGTTCAGGTTTTCGTAATACTTGCCGTACCTCGCATCCAGGCGGGTATCCACAATATTCAGGTCGTTGTAAAAATCTACGTGAAGGCTTTTAGGAAATTCGGTATAGCTGGTGTCGGCAGTTACTCTTAGCATTAATGGCGCGGTAAGCCTGGCTTTTGTCTTTCCGTTCTGACTCAAAAAACTTTCAATACCAGTGGCTTGGTCCACCATTGATAATTTATTGTTGAACCTGTCTATTTCTTCCTGTGTATTTTCGCAGGATGTGGAAACCGCAACAATCGCGATCAGCAAATATGTATAAAAGAATTTCAAAATGCCTGCGGCTTAAAATCACTTTGTGAAGATGTATTAATCTACATACCTTCTTTTAATAAACCAAAGGTCGCTGAGCGAGAACCCGGCCGAAACGCGGAATAGGTTTTCCTGCAACATGTTATCATTATTGCCGCGTTTTACATATTCAAACCCCAGGTTCAGCACACTTTGCTGATATCTTGCCATAGCTCCGTTGTAGTTGATCAGCGGCAAACCCACACCAAAGCTAACGCCATAAGTAGGCATAGCTGTATTGTTCAGGTACACATAATCGGGGCCTGTAAAGAAGCCTGCCCTGTACGAAACCAGGCTAAAGTAATTGTTCTTTCTTATCGGATTCAGTTCCGTGCCTATTTTCAACATCCAGTTTGAGCGCAAGTCCGGATCTGCCTGCCCGTTGATGCGGTAATTATCCCAACTGCTATGCGTAAAATCAACACCAAATAGCCAACCTGACTCACTGGTGGGGTTCAATTGCGGTTTATGTATGATAAAGCCACCGGTAACACTGGCAGGATAATCAAACGATCCTTTAATGTCTTTAACATCAGATACGCTGTCTCTTCTTATATAGCCCTGGCTTTCATCATAAATATAAGTCTCACTGATCACGTCAGAAGAAGTGTTGACGTTGCGGTTCAGATTTCCGTATCCGCCAATACCCATGTAAATCTTATCACTCACTTTTAGTTGCAACTGCGCGCCGGCATCAAAATACAGGCCGCCAAGCCCTGATTTAGTTTGTTTATTGCCCGCAGCGTAAATGGCCGCGGCATCCGGACTTATAAGTGTTAAGCGCGTACTGTAATCTTTTTTACCAAACATATAACCACCGGTAGCGCCCAGACTTAAAAAACCTGATTTGCCCACCCTGAACTTTACACCGGTACCCAAGCTTGCCAGGTAAAGGCCGCCCTGGCCTTCGGAAAGAATGCGGCCCGAATCAATGGGTAAATTGGTGCGGTGATCCACAATATTTCCCCAACGTTCCATTTTGTAATTAATGCGGTGCACCGGGCGCAGGCCAAAAGCCATTCCCCAATTCTTACGCAAAGGCATACCCACCATCACATGGCTGAAAACGACGTCTGTAGCGGGAAAGCGTTTTTGAGCTTCCTTGTCAATAAGTGTGCGCACCTGGCCGTCAACACCAATGTTTAATACGCCGCGGCCATTGGCCAGCTTGCGCGAGTTAGGCTCCTGCTGTGCCTGAAAAAATGAATAAGATGCGGGGTTATTGAAATTGATATTGTAATAATCGTTGTAAGCAGCTGAAATGCCCCCCATTGCCCTGTTGGCCGCGTTGGTATTGGGAAATTTATCGCCCAGGCCATACCTTGAGTAGGGAGAATTGTCCTGTGTATAAGCAGCACTGTAAATACCTGAAAAAAGTAAGACGGCAAGCACACTGCTTACCGGGTATAGGTTTGATTTTCTAAGCGTTGTTAACTTCACTGATCGCATAAAGACCTTTAAAAATTAAATCGGGGTCGGCAAATATCCTGCTTTTCATGTGTGATGCCAAATGTTGAAGGTCACCGCCGGTTAATACCACGTTAAAGTTGTCAAATTTAGCGTTATATTCTGCAATAAAACCATCCAGTTCGTAGGCCATCCCCAATATAACGCCTGTAAGTATATTGGTTTCAGTGTCATACGCGATAAGCGATACATCGGCTTTTGGTTTTACCAAAGGCAGTTTGGCCGTATAATATTGCAGCGATTTGAGCCGCATTTCCAGCCCCGGTGAGATGGATCCGCCAACGAGTTCCCGGTATTTATTTACAAAATTGAGCGTAATACAAGTGCCCAGCCCGATTAAAAGAAGGTTTTTACCGGGATAAAAACGTACACCGCCAGCCGCAAGCGCAAGCCTGTCAGCGCCTATAGTTTCGGGTTTGCCAACGGGCGTGGTAATGGGCAATTTTGATTGATGATTCAACAGGTGAAACCGCGATTTTTTACGCAGCACATCTTCTATTTCCGTGTTGTGTTCAATAACAGATGAAAGAATAGCTTTTTGCGGCTTGTAAGTTTGCACCAAAGATTGGATGGTAGCGGTGGCATCGTCTTCCAGCATCAGGGTTTTTACAATTTCGCTGTTTTGAAATACCGCGGCTTTTTTCCGGGTATTTCCAAAATCAAAACAAAGAGTAACTGCCATGCCGTGAAAGTACGTGAATTTTGGTATGTGATAGATTTTAGCAAAAAAAATTTAGCACCGGCTGCCACTTAAAAAGTAAAGGGCAATTTGGCCATAACTTCTCCCCAGGCCATAAGCAGGTTGGCGCCGGTTTCGGATTTTTCAAACACCAGGGTAAAATATTCAAGTGGGGGATTGCCATGGGTAACAGGCACCTGCGCCTTTACCACGTCCTTTTCAGGGTCATACTTCAGGCCCCACACATCTGTAACTGTGTTGATCGCGATCATCCACTCGTTCTCCTGCGGGATGCAGTGAAGGGAATACCGGCCCGGAGCCAGGGGAATACCCTTTACTTTAACCGGCTGAAATACCTGAAGTTCGGTGGCTTCATTGGCGCCCAGCCGCCAGGGTTCACCATATTTTAATACTTCATGAAAAAGTTCCCGGCCCTGCAGGTGCGGCCGGCTGTACACCACGCGCAAAACCGGCTCTCCCAGGGCGGGATTGGCCATTTTCTTTTGCGGATAGTTGGGCGGGTAATAACTCATATCCATTGGCGATATGTCCACATCGGCGTAAGTGTTTTGCCTTTCAGCGGGTGTAAGCGCTCTTTTATTATTAATGATGATCGGTGTATCTGCCGCGGGTATTGGCGCCTGTTTTTCGTTTCCGGTACAGGCTGGCAAAAAAATTACCGGTAGAAGATAAAAAAATAAAGTCCGTATACAGAGTATCATTATGCGCGGCTGTTAAAAAATTATCGGCAGGGAAGCACTTTTTTTATCCCAACCGGCCACCAAGTTAACCCCTGACTTTGTTTTTTCAAAATTAATTGTCAGCGACTCAATGAGTTCATCCAGTTCTTTTACAGGTACGGTAGCACGCGCCACGTCTTTGGCCGGATCGTACTTAAAGGCGCCCCAGATGTCGGTTTCTTTATTAATAACAAAGGTCCAGTTGTTTTCGCTGGGAATGGCGTATAACGTATAGCGCCCTTTGGGAACTTTTTTACCGCCCACGGTGGCGGGTGTAAAAAACTCAATTTCGGTGGCTTCATTGGCGCCCAGCCGCCATATTTTACCGTAAGGAACAATATCGGAGCCAAAAATTTCACGGTTGCTTTTAAACGGGCGGCTGTAAATAATTCGCAACCGCAGCACTTCGTTTGGATTTCTGATCTTAAGCGAAGGATAATCCACGGGAAAATAAATTTGATCGAGAGGAGATTTGTCTACAGGTATCCAGCTTTGTGCCTGAACTAACTGTACTAAAAGAAGAAACACTGCTGCAAGAAATATTTTCATCATCTTTTTAATGCTTGGTTAATAATTCATTTAATTTTTGACGGGCAAAGGGGCTAACGTCTTTCCAAAACTGACGATAACAATCGCCCAAAAGTTCATAATGGGTTTCCAAAATTTCTGCTGCCATAAATGCATCCTGCAAATACCTGGCGCGGCGCACCAGCCCCCCGAATGCCTGTTGAATGCCTGCCTGCGTGTGGTAGCCATACAGCCAGTTTTGTGTTTTCATGTAAAAAAACATGCGCTCAAACAAGGGCGGCATCCATTGCTGCTGTGGTTCCAGGGCTTTATAAGTATTGGCGGCAAAAATGAACAAATCTTCTTCTGTAGCAAATACCCGGTTATCTTTTGCCAGAAAATGATCGTACACCACATCTACAAAAGCGCCGCTATAGAGCCTGTAATCTTTGCGAAACACTTCTTTGGCCTCGCGGGTGGTAGCATGTGTATCTGTAAATTCATCAATAGCGCGGTGCAGCACAATGCCCTTATGGATGAGCGACGGGTATTGAAACTGCTGTTTGCCTTTTACAAAATCGCTGATCATGTTGCCCAGCAAAACCTCGTTGTGGCCAAAAGACAGATATGCGTGAGCAAGATAATTCATAGCAACTTACTAATAACTGGTGCGGGTAAAAGTACTAAATAAAAGTGCGGTTGTTTTTAAAAAAAGCCGCCTGTTATGTGGCAGCTTTTTATGCTGATCAATGCTTGTTGTTTAACACTTGCAGTATCGTGAATTTATTTAGGAACAATATATCTACCGGTGCCTTATTGCTGCAGCACCGGCAGGATTGTGATTTTATTTTAGAACAATGTCGGAGTCCCGAATAGTAACGGTACATTCAATGATCCTTTTGCTACCCGATGATGTGTAATTACTTTCTTTATTTAAATCTAAGGCCACCTTTAATTCGTTTTTATCTACCACCTGAGCTACTATTGAATCTTTAGGGTATACTACCCTCATTTCTTTAGACCACTATTAGTCATTTCTTAGTTGTTTTTTAAGCTGCCATTAAATACAGTTCAGATGGTTTCTTTCTTTCTATTCCCTGATGTGCTTTGTAGTGATATTTTTCCAGCCATTTTTTAATACCCATGTAAAGGCTTATACCATCTTCTGCGGGGTTTAGGTAAATGTGCTGGTACTTTATTGTTCTCCAAAACCGTTCTATGTAAATGTTATCTAATGCCCGACCTTTGCCATCCATACTAATTCTTATTTCCTGTTGTTTTAAATAC
>JAFAFV010000019.1 GCA_023423285.1 Bacteroidota bacterium | reverse complement strand
GGTGCAATAAAATCGCAGGGAATTAAAGGTGTGCCCTGGTGAATGAGCTGATAGAAAGCATGCTGGCCGTTCGTTCCGGGTTCGCCCCATATAACCGGCCCTGTGGCATAATTGATCTTCTTGCCGTTCCTGTCCACACTTTTGCCATTGCTTTCCATATTGCCCTGTTGAAAATAGGCCGCAAAGCGGTGCAGGTATTGATCGTAAGGCAAAATGGTTTCACTTTCTGCTGCAAAAAAATTGGTGTACCAAATGCCCAGCAGCGCCATTATCACGGGTATGTTTTTATCAAAAGATGCGGATCTGAAATGTTCATCAATATCGTAGGCGCCTTTCAACAATTCTTCAAAATGATCGTAACCAATGGTTAGTGCGATGGATAAACCGATAGCGCTCCACAAAGAATAACGGCCGCCCACCCAATCCCAAAACTCAAACATGTTCTTGGTATCAATACCGAATTTTTTTACTTCTTTTTCATTCGTGCTTAACGCCACAAAATGTTTGGCAATATGTCTGTTATCTTTTGCCTTTTTCAAAAACCATTCGCGTGCAGTGTGTGCATTGGTCATGGTTTCTTGTGTGGTAAAGGTTTTGGAAGCCACGAGAAAAAGCGTTGTTTCAGGATTTACGTTTTTAAGGGTTTCTGCAATATGTGTTCCGTCTACATTTGAAACAAAATAGGTTTCAATGCCTTTTATCCAGTAAGGCTTTAACGCTTCAGTAACCATGAAGGGGCCCAGGTCGCTGCCGCCAATGCCAATGTTTACAATTGATTTGATCTTTTTTCCAGTATATCCTACATGTTTACCGGTATGAATGGATGTACAGAATGTGCGCATTTTTTTCTGCACTTTTTTCACATCTAACATTACGTCCTGCCCGTCAGTTTTTACAGGGGTATTGCCAAAGTTTCTTAGAGCAGTGTGTAACACAGCTCTGTTCTCCGTTTGGTTGATTTTTGCTCCTTTAAACATGGCGCTGATGGCCTGCTTTAAATTAACTTCCGAGGCCAGTGCCAGCAAGAGTTTCAGGGTTTCATCATTGATACGGTTCTTGGAATAATCAAAGTAAATATCGCCCTGTTGTAAAGTATATTTTTTTGCACGGTTGGCATCCTGTGCAAACAAGTCGCGCATGTGTATGCTTTCAATTTGTGCAGCGTGTTTTTGTAAGTTTTTCCATGCTTTAGTTTTGGTAGGATTCATTGCTGGTAACATATTAAATGAGTTTATTGTTATTTTTTATACAGACACCAGTGGTAAGTGGGTGCAATTACATAATCGGTTCTTTTTCCTTTATGGGGCAGTATATCAATTATATTTTGTGTGGAAAGCCCTTCGGGCATGGGAATAAAATCTACCACCGTGCCTGCAAGTACCTCTAAACTTGTATTATTATCAAAAAATACGGTAAACAATGAGAAGCCCGTAATGGTTTCACCTGCATCATACAGCTTTTCTGCCATGGCTGGCGGTATGCGGTTGGGGCTATCATATATTTCTTTTGCATCTTCAATCAATACATATTGTTTTGAAGCATCTTCATCGGGTAATAAATCCCAGTAAAAGCGGTATTCGCCTACATCTGTCAGGTACACGTTGTCGTAGGTTTTGCCATCTGTTGTAATCACTTTGCAAGGCCAGTATTCCAGCGAATGATACCGAACTGAAGGCACGTGCTTCAACTGTTCTTTTTGAGGTGCAGTTAATTTATTAACGATCATTTCAAGAATTTAGAGTTTATCCAAAACATCAATGGTGCGGTCAACCATAGCCTCGCTGATGTCTAAGTGCAGTACCAGGCGCACGCGCATGGGAGCAATGGCATAAGCTAAAATGGAATGCTGCTTTAACTTGCTTACAAAATCCTTCGCTGTAATGCCATTTGTTTCAAATATAATGATATTGGTTGCTACGGGCAAAACCTGCTGCACAAATGCCTTGTTCTGCAGTACAAGAGCAATTGCTTTTGCATGATCATGATCGTACTGCAACCTGCTGATATTATTTTGCAGCGCGTATATACCGGCAGCAGCAATAAAACCTGCCTGCCTCATGCCGCCACCAAAAATTTTTCTTACACGGCGCGCTTTTCTAATAAAATCTTTTGAACCTAGCAACACGCTGCCCACGGGGCATCCCAGGCTTTTAGAAAGGCAGATAGAAATACTGTCGAAAAGCCCGCCGTATTGCCTGGCGCTTTCTTTTTTTGCAACAAGCGCGTTAAACAATCTTGCGCCATCTATATGAAAGGCAAGGCCATTATCAGCACAAACCTGTTTTATTTTTTTCAATTCTTCAAAATCGTAACAACTGCCGCCGCCGCGGTTGCTGGTGTTTTCAACGCAAACCAGCCTGCTGTTAGCTTTGTGCACATCAGCAGGGTTGTTGATGCTTTCTATCACCTGTTCTGCAGTAATTCTTCCGCGGTTGCCGGACAGCAATTTTACTGAGCAGCCTGCGTTCACTGCAATGCCGCCACCTTCGTATTGGTAAATATGCGCGTCAGCATCACAAATCACTTCATCGCCGGGGCTTGTTTGGCATTTGATGGCTATCTGGTTGGTTTGTGTGCCGCTGGTGCAAAACAATGCAGCTTCCATTCCGAACATTTCAGCCACTACCGCTTCCAGTCTGTTTACGGTGGGGTCTTCCTCAAACACATCATCGCCAACTTCGGCCTGCATCATGGCCGTTAGCATGGCAGGGGAGGGTTTCGTAACCGTATCAGACCGGTAATCAATCAAATCTTTCACGTAATAAATTTAAAATTTTCAGTCATGTGCTTAGAACTTATGCAGTCAATACTGCTGGTATTGCCAACTGGAGCTTGCGTTACAGCATTATTACAACTATTGGCGTTGCAATGCCACGGGCCTGCTATCAGCAACAGCCAAAATTACTGAATTATAAATTCCAAATGATTAAAATGGTGCAGGCTTTGCATTACATTGCAATGCGCATTCAGTCAAATCTCTCAAATCAGCATCGCAATAATTTTTGACGTTCGTTTTTGTATCTTTGATAAGATTGACATCAAATAAAAATAAACTACTATGCCATCATTTGATTTTGTAAGTAAGGTAGATACCCAGGCGCTGGACAATGCTGTAAATGTGGTTACAAAAGAAATTTCTAACCGGTTTGACTTTAAAGGTTCGCACCTTGTGATAGAGCTTGATAAAAAAAGTTTCATACTGAAAGTAGAAACCGAAGATGATATGAAGATGAAGCAACTGATGGACGTATTGATTAGCCGCGCGCATAAACAAGGCATTGCGCCCGAAGCTTTTGACATGAGCAAAGAGGGCAGCATGATTGGTAAAGTGTGGAAGAAAGAAATAGTTGTACGAAATGGCTTAAAGCAGGATGATGCCAGGAAAATTGTAAAGCATATTAAAGATAGCGGGCTGAAAGTGCAGGCTTCCATCAATGATGACCTGGTGCGTGTAACCGGTAAAAAAATTGACGACCTCCAATCGGTGATTCAGGCATATAAGAGCTGGAACCTGGAAATTCCCTTGCAGGTGGAGAATATGAGGAGCTAACGGTCGCCGATGTTTACACTTTAAACCTAACTTTTAATTTATTCCCCTACCTTTGCACCTCAAAATTATTATTAATAACTGTACGGCAAAATCCGTGCAACCTTAAAAATCATATTGTATGAAAGAAGGTATCCATCCAAAAAATTACCGTTTTGTCGTATTTAAAGACATGAGTAACGGTGAATCATTCCTTAGCAAATCTACAACTCATTCAAAAGAAACCATTAAATGGGAAGACGGCAACGAGTACCCATTGATCAAATTAGAGATATCAAGCACTTCTCACCCTTTTTACACAGGTAAGAATGTGCTGGTAGATACAGCAGGCCGTATTGATAAGTTTAAAAGAAAATACGCTAAAAAATAATTTGCTCACAAATGTATTCATACAACCCCGGTTTTGCCGGGGTTTTGTTTTTTAAGTATCTTAGTGCGATTTCATGAAAGCAATTCTATTTACACAATCCACACAAACCACGGCTGATCTATACCCGTTTTCCCTAACCCGTAAAGTGCAGGAAATAAGAATCGGGATCTTCACCATTCGTGAAAAATGGGAAAAATTGCTGGGTGCTAAAACATTTGATGAAGACGATCTGATAACAGCGCCTTTCTATTACATCACTGCCAATGTATTGCCTAATCAAAAATTTGCATTGCGCGTGGCGCAATTAAAAAAAGGGGAGGCTATGACGGATAACGATGGGAATATATTGGCAGCATTTATAACAAGCGATCATATTAATAGTAAAACTAAAAAAGTAAATCCAGAAAAAACTTTTGCTGCCAAAGAAACGGATTTGATCAAATACCCCTGGCATATTTTTGAACTGAATAAAGATGCTCTATCGTTCGATTTTGAATGGCTCACTAAGAAGAGAAAAGCTGCACCCATTGATAAAACCAATTTTGTAAGCGGAAAAGAAAATGTTTTTATAGAAAACGGCGCTGTGGTAAAGCATTGTTATATCAATGCAGAAGCTGGCCCTGTGTACATTGGTAAAAATGCATTGGTAATGGAAGGCTGTTGCCTGCGCGGACCGGTTAGTGTGGGCGAACGGGCGATTGTAAAAATGGGCGCTAAAATTTATGGCGCCACCACCATTGGGCCGGGATGTATTGCCGGTGGCGAAATAAAAAACTCGGTACTTTTTGAAAATTCCAATAAAGCCCATGATGGCTACCTGGGTGACTCTGTAATTGGCGCCTGGTGCAACATTGGCGCGGGCACGAGCAATAGTAATTTAAAGAATACAGCTGGCAATATTGGCGTACATTTGCGAAGCAAAAAAATAGCGGCTGGTATTAAATGCGGCGTGCTGATGGGAGATTTTTCAAGAACGGCGATCAATACAAGCATTAACACCGGAACGGTGATAGGAGTGAGTGCAAATGTATTTGGTACCGGCTTCACGCCAAAGCACATCCCTTCTTTTTCATGGGGTTTTGATACAACTGTAAAATACAAGTTAAATAAAGCTTTGGGTGATGCACAAAGGTGGAAGGCGCTTAAAGGCGAAGCATTGACAGACGCAGAAAAATCTACACTTAAAAACATTTATAAAACAACTTAAACAAGTTCACAATGAGAAAGCAAATTGCAGCAGCAAACTGGAAAATGAATCTTACTTACCAGGAAGGACAGGATTTATTGGATAAAATTTTAGCTGAACCTATTGAGCCAAAAGATCATCATGAAGTGGTCTTTGGTGTTCCGTT
>JAFAFV010000082.1 GCA_023423285.1 Bacteroidota bacterium | reverse complement strand
CAAACACAGCTTTATAAGTGCCGGGTGTGTTATACACGTAAGAATATTCAGTTGGAAATTTTACGGTTGTATAACTTGCAAGGGTAACTGGTGTATCATAACCAAGGAAAACGGTATCTGCATTGATTTTACCACTTATAGCCCATGCTTCACTTAAATCAGGATCAACTACAATTCCGGTAGCATTATTAATTGAATCTTGTTCTGGGGATGTTGTAATATAAGGATTTGGGCCTCCAACTCGTACTACTGTGGCCGTACGTGCTAATACAGAAGGCCTAACTGCTTTTGTAATATCCACAAAATTGAATTCCATTTTTCCCATATTATACAAAGTGGGTAATTGGCCAGATACGCTATCTCTGCCAGTTATTGTAAAGTTTTGTATATTCCAAAATTGTGAATATCCGAATGCACGTTGCTTTTTAGTAATGAGCTTATAGGCTATATATAAAGGTTTACCTTGTACTACTACATCCTGTAATGTATTGCTACCTGAATTAGTAAAATTGGTGGCATGTTGAGTGGATGGAAGCGTAAATTTACCTGTAATGTCAGTCCAGGTTGCTTTTTTTACACTGGCAGAATCCAACATACCATTAAAATCAGTTGAGGCCCAAATTGAAAGCTGCCCTGTTTGTAACCCGTATTTTATAGCGCTATCAGCTGGAGGGCTGTTATAATCAAACCGGCTTTGGAAAGAAAAATTATATCCGGAACGATTAATGGCAAGGCGGCCTTTGCCAATACCGTATGAGTTAGAATATTCCTTTGTAGGCTCTCCTGAATAAAAGAATAAATTATGAGGTGAATTTTCATCTCCTAATATAAAGACTACTGCTTCTCCTGCAGTAACAGTCGTTGATAAAGGAGCCACCGACAATTCAGGGCTTGCTACTTCCAGTTTTTTACTGCATCCTACTATTAACAAAATAATGAAAGCAGAGAAAAAATATTTTAATCGTTTCATATAAATGTAATTTTAAAATTATTATTTACCACCCTGGATTTTGTGTAACAACCGGGTTCCCAGTCAACTCATTTAATGGTATAGGCCACAAAGTATCTCTTGCTGTTACGTTTGAAAAGATGGATGTAATGTAATTTGTACCGCCAGCATAATCTGCCTTTACACTTACTGCCATTTGCTCCATTACCGTGAGAAAAAGGCCCCAGCGCATCAGGTCAAACTTTCTTTGATCTTCAAAACATAACTCCCTAAACCGCTCATCCTGAATAAAAGCCCTGAATGCGTCTTTACTGGCGCGAGCTGCAGCTGGTACATCAGCCTGTGATTTATTGTATATAGCAGTTACTTCTGCTGTAGCTTGCGTGCCCCCAGCCGGAGGAGGAGCTATAGTAATTGTAGGTGTAGTAGTGTAACCTGAGCCTCGTGTCCAAAACAAAACAGAATCTCCTAATATCATTGTTACAGCGGTTACACGTCCTGCCGATACCGTAGCTACAGCTTTGGCGCCACTGCCTCCACCACCAGATATAGTTACTGCAGGTGCAGTTGTATACCCCGATCCCTGATTAATAACCCTGATTCCAGCATCTACAATACCGGTAGACCATGCACGTCTTCTTATTCTGTTCAGATATTCAATAGATTCGGCGGTTGGCCCATTAATTTCATTATCCGCTTCTGCATACATTAAAAGAACATCAGCGAACCTAAGAATCGGCATATTAACCGGTGTAGCAGAAAACCCACCTTTTGGCCGATATTTTTCCCATTCGCGGCGAAACTTACCGGGCTGGTATCCATACCAAAATGTATTATTAGATGAAGTCCCCTTATAGGTTTTCGTGCCATTAGGTCCAGTTGCAGCGTAGTTAAACCAAGCAATATTAAACCACTTTCTCATGTCACCGGCATCAGTACCAAAAATCAGCCAGTTTTTTCTAGTAATGCCTGTATAACCCCTTGCAAAACCAGTTTCAGCATTGTTTGATGCCGGACCGTTAAAGCATGCCACGTTGCCAGATTCGTTATACAAAGAGGGGCTGAGATTATCACCCGCAAATTCAACTTCCCAAATACTTTCTTTTATATCATATTCATCTGCGGCAAATTTTCTGAACAACTCTGGCAGATCAGGGCTTAAATCATGACCAGCTGAACCATCATTAATTACTTTGCCAGCCCAGTACCTGGCAGAATCATAACGATTGGTTTCCAGCAATGGCCTGCCAGCCATTGTGAGGTTAACGCGAGCCAAAATTCCTCTTACTGCAGATTTATTGATTCTGCCACTATAACCTAATGCAGTAATATCGGGCACCACATTTTCGGCAGGTCTCATATCTGCAAGCACCTGATCATATACCTCCTTAATGGAGCTTCGCGGCAGGTTCATGTTATTTACACTTTCAATAACTGATAGTCTTAAAGGAACACCTCCGTATAACTGTACCAGCATGTAATAATAATACCCTCTTAAAAACATGGCTTCTCCCTTGATAATTTCTCCTCTTCTTTTAGATGCACTATCAGTAAATATGCCCGGATTTTTATCCATCGCATCTATTAAGATATTCGCTTCTTTAATGCCGGTATATAAGGCACTCCAGATTCCGCTATAATATACGGAACTCGAATTAACATTGTAGGTTCCCGCAGTTACAAAGGTACTCCGTGCGCCAAAGCCTTCATCAGCCCCAAATCCATATTGCACTACTCCTGTTCCTGAGTGGATTGACCCTAGGGTATTATAAACCCCTTGTATGGCCAGGTCGAAGTCCCGGAGTGATTTGTAAAAGCCCTCCCGGTTGATTACGTCATTTGGTTGTTTATCCAAAAATTTTTTGCATCCTGATCCCATAACCAGAACAACAATAAAAATTAAAATATGCAGCTTTTTCATAATTGAGTAATTTATAGTGTTAAAAGGTTGCTCTAATTCCAAATGTGTAGGTTCTTGCAGCGGGATAAGCGGAATAGTCAAAGCCGGGGCCTAACACCTGGTTTCCACTTACTGAAACCTGTGGGTCTAAGCCGGAATAATTCGTCCATGTAAGTAAGTTTTGCCCACTGAAATAAACACTGAGATTTGTTAAAGCCAATTTTTTAGTCCACGCAACCGGAAGTGCGTAATCTAAATTTACTGTTCTCAGACGCAGGAATGATCCATCTTCAACATATTGTGAGCTATAAAAACCAGCCCTGCCTGCAGTAGCGCGGCTGAGTGTTTGTATATCGGTATTTTGGTTATCAAAAGTCCAGCGATTTTCGTAAGATTTAAACTGATTAATAAAAGGTCTTACGTTGCTATTACCTTCAAAAGTATGGCGGTTGGCATTGTAAATATTATTACCATACACCCATGAAAGCAAGGCGTACAAAGTAATTCTTTTATAAGTAAACGTATTTGCAAAACCGCCGTAGTGCAAGGGTTGGCCGCGACCTATAATCGTAAGGTCGTTTGCGTCAATTTTCATGTCACCATTTAAATCTTTGTATTTTAACTGTCCAGGCCCTACGGCATTTGAAGCGTTATTTATGGAAATGCCCTCTTTTAAAGTATAAACGTTTGGCGCAGGATTATAAAAATCACTTACCTGATATAAGCCGTCATAAACATAGCCGATCATCATACCTGTAGGCTGGCCCACATTTTGAATATAAAGGTTTCCAAAGTTAGATTCAAAATTTACGCTGTAAAGCATGCTTCGGGCATCTTCCTGCAAAAAGGTTATCCTGTTTTTATTGGTAGTGATGTTAAAGCTGGTTCTTCATTGAATATCCTTTGTTTTTATATTCAGCGTATTCAATTCAATCTCTATTCCCTTATTTTCCAGTGAACCAATGTTTTTAAATGCTGAACCATAGCCACTGCTGGGAGATAAAATTACCCGATACAGCAGGTCCTTGGTTTTCTTTTGATATAATGTAACATCCAACTTTACCCTTTCTTTAAACAAACCAACCTCATATCCCAAGTCAATACCTGTGGTGGTTTCCCATTTCAGGTCTTCATTTCTAAGTGTGCTGTTTGAAACACTGCCCACCTCAAGTGAGTTGTTGAATGGGTATCCATTTCTGGAATAGACGAGTTGATCAAAGGCATCATAGTATCCTATCCTGTCATTACCCGAGGCGCCGTAGGTGAATCTTAGTTTTGAACTGCTGATAACTGAGTTTACATTTTTCATAAACCCTTCTTTGTCCATGTTCCAGGCAAACCCAAAAGATGGAAAATACCCCCACTTGTTATCCCCCAAAAATTTAGATGATCCTTCAGCCCTCAAACTGGTATTAAAAACATATTTTGACATGAATGAATAATCTGCACGCCCAAGGTACCATGCGCGGGATTCTTCATTTAAATAAGATGTCATGCCCCTGTTTTCTCCCTGATCTAATCCAGGTACACCTAACTGAGGCAGAGGCAAGAAATTGGCATTGTATCCCATCCCTTTTATTTGTGAACTTTGTACCCCCTGCACCAAAATGCCTGAAAGAGAATGATTATTAGAAAGCTTGGGTCTAATTAACAATTGGTTTTCGTTGATTATGGAATTTACATTCACTTTTGTGTACCCACCCCATGGGCCGCCCTCATTTACACCGGCACGATACCTGCCAGGAGATGTTTTTTCATTATAGAAAAACGAATTGTCTTGTATAGAATAGCGATCCGTAAAGGTAGATCTGAACGTAAATACTTTACTTTATACACAAAAAAAGCACCCTTATTAGAGTGCTTTTTTTATACGTTTTAATTTACAATCCAGTATTTATCATTCGGATTAAAGTTGTTGAAAACAAAAATATCCCCATCACTTTCAATTCCATAGAGTTTTGTTCCAACTCCAACAAGTTTGGTAAATCTCCTCCAACCCATTCCTATAGTGCGCTTAGCGCTAATAGAACCTGATGATGACACCGGATAGGATGCTAAATATCCCCCGGCATCAACACCAAGTAATGAGTAAAAATTAAAAGTCGTGTAAGGATCATGAGTAAACCCTTGTAACAGAAGAACGTTATTAGGAGTAGCAAAAGTAGCATTAGGAAGTGCAGGCCAATTTCTTACATTCCCCGCGGCATCTATAGACAGGAAAAAACCATTTCCAACTGCAAATTTGGGCATGCTGAAGCCGGTACCTAAATCATTAGCGCCGGCAGGAGTTTGAATGATGCGAAGTGCACCATTTACAATTTCCACCAAACGCAACTGATTACCTGTTAAAACACCAATAAACTTATTATCAAAGTAGTAAAAGAAATCACGGTAGGTGGCTCTCGGTGCTAATGCATTATACCTTACTTTTTGTGTAGCAGAGCCATCTGCAGCAATAGCATATACGATTAAATCACCAGCACTGTTCCATTCTGCCAGGTCGCCTTCGAAATTAAAATATTTGCTGGTAGCGTTTGCTCTTAATGCAATTTTTACACCCGGGTCTGCTACAACCACAGGAGCGTTATAAGTAACGTATTCGCTATAAAGTGTATCAATGCCCTGTGGCGGGAAGAAAACAGTGCGCAATCTGAACTGACCTCCATCTCCGAACTGTTGCAGCGCAATAGTGTCTACGTTTCGTTCAACTTTGACAATTTTAGTTTCGTTATTAGTTGTAATATAATCAATTTCAGCGTATATCACACTATCACCCGGATTGGCTTTTGTAAGAACTAAATTATAAATGGACTGGTTGTAATTGTAATCAAAACCAGCAATTTCCCTTTCTCGCAAACCCTGTATAAATGATGACCCCCAGGTAGTAATAGTTGCAGACGATACAAGCGATCGTTGTCCCTGACTGTTTACATTAATAAATTCAAACAGCGTGGAGCCCTCACGCAAGTTAGTGATGGTAATAGAATCCTTCTGAATGCCTGACCCCATTCTGTTGAAAGGTTTGATTAAAGAATCTCTTCTGTTATTCCAGTAAATAACTGTTTGATCTATTTTTGGATCAGCATTGATTTGCCATACCAGTTTTACTTTACCAACACCGGGATAGGCTTTTACCGAGTCAACCCTGCCTAAATAAACCTGCTCCTGCAGCTCTGCATATTTACGTTGAATATCATCCATTTTATCGCACGATTGTAACATAAATATGCTGAAAACTAGACAGCTTGTTATTACAAAAAGTAATGAATTTATATTTTTCATTTTATATATGTCTTAGTTACAATATTATTGTTGAGGAACTGTGTTGTCTCCGTAAAAGGTAATTTCACCCATTGAAAAATAGTTATTACCGGGTGGAGGCATGATATCGGCAACCTGGCGTACAAAAAGCCGAACGTACCTTACTGGTTTTGCATCAATAGGCATTTCGTATTCTGTTCCGTTAGCTGCCAGGTTCAGTATGGCCTGGTTATCAACCGGCACCATTTTATCGTACCGTGGTATGGCATGCCAGCCTAAATATTCCCAGTCGTCCTTAAATGTTACATCGGGTAATACAGTAGTAGCGTCTAAACCCAAAATAGCCCCTGCACGCACAGTAAACTCATCCAGCCAATATGGACGGTCTGATAATTTTGCAAACTCAATTTTATCAGATCCCCACAATTCAAACTGCTGAATATTTACTTGTGTATAAGGGGAATTTACATGATACCCATGAATTACAATACGACTTAGTTTCACGACCTGCTTCAAATCTATCGTTATAGATAGACCACTGCTCCCCTGCGCAGTCAACCATCCATGCCCGGAAGTATTAACAATATTATCCCAAAGTGTATTGGTCGTTCTGTTTGTGAGATTTGAGGTATTATCATATGGAATGTTCGAGCGATAATCCGCGTATGGTTTGGGTACCATTGTTTCAAAGAAAGGTGTGGTAGAATAATATACAGTGTCTGATATATTTCCCCACTTATCTTCAAAAGTTATAGCTACATCAGTAGGTACAGGAGAGAATCCCCGGAAAGAACGCCTCTCATCAGGTATGGTAGTAAAGTACATTTCTTTATCTTTCCATGTGTTATTTGAATCTTTTACCATCATTCTTACTCCCAACTCAGTAGATGCAGGATTACTCCAGTTAGCAATAATGCCTCCAAAGCCAGGTTGCAGCTTTAAAGAGTTTTTCGCAATACTTACCAGAGACTCAAGCGGCGTGAACTGAATTTCGGCAGGCTGCGATCTTTGCCCTTGCTTATTTACTTTATATAAAGTAACATTTACCGGTTGAGTAGTATTAAAACCTTCTACAGTTAAAGAATTAATATACACCGAAGCTTTTTCCGTAAATATTTTTCCGTTTCGCTCATATTCTGCCATAACATATAGCAGATCAGGGTCACCGGGCATATTGTAAGTGATTTTTGCACCTCCGTTTATAGGCGTTACCTGAGCTATCTCTATGGGAGCAGAACTCCAAACGCCAGGAGTGTCTTTATCATTCTTTTGACAGGCAAACAAGCCTCCAATGATGAAAACAAGTATTAAATATTGTATTTTATTCATGGCATGTAATGTTGTATGTGAATTGAAAATATTAACCTATTGCCAGCCGTAAGTCTGAACTAAATTTGTGTTGATCCGAATATCAGATTTAGCTATCGGATACAGGTAATCTCTAAATGTGACAGCCCTTGGCGCTCCGTTAACTTTTGGAATATAGAACAAATCCGCGCTCTGAGAATCTCCCCATGAATACGATGGCAACACCCAATACCTTTCAGCAATTTTCCATCTTCTCACATCCCAAAACCGTTGGCCTTCAAAAGCAAGCTCAATCAATCGCTCTCTTTGTATGATGTTTCTCATACCTGCTTTGGTTGTAGGCGCGGTTGGATTATTTGCCGCATCCTGCCACGATTGCACCACCCCATTCAACCCAGCTACTGCCCTTACTGTGTCTATCCACTGATACACTTCACTGTCTGGCTGAGACTTTATTTCATTCAGCGCTTCACTGTATAGTAAATATAAATCAGAAAGGCGTATTAATGGAAACTGGTAGTTTGCAGGAGAATAAAGCCTTCCAGCAATACCCTGACTTACCGAGGTTTCAAACGCTGCAAGTTTTTTAGGTACATAAGATGCCATCCCTGAAAATGTTCCTACCTCGCCCGGCCTGTGCCGCAGGTACACGCCAAAAGATGCACCGCCATTTGTGGTAGTGGAGGCTATTTCAAAATAACCCCTGTCAAAACCCAGGTTTGCATAAAACCGTGGTTCCCTGAAAAAATGCATGGAAGCCGTGATTTCTCCGGTTGGTATATAAGATTGATGATTATCACTGGCTATTGCACGGCGCGGGTTGTACCTATTGGCATAATCGTAAGTTTTATCTTCCTCCATCGGCACACCATTGTTAGTGTAAAACAATTCAGCCATATGCCATGATGCCGAATAGTAGTTTACATAAGACTGCTGATCCTGGGTGTACATTTGGGGGAACAACTGCTTCAGCATATTACCTAAAGGGTTAAAACCCATTCCACCCCCTTTTCCATCAGCAAATTGTTCCTGCGTGGCCCAAATAACTCCTGGGTTGCGCTCCAAATCCTCTGTAATGGCTTTTCTGACAGTCATTAATTGAACAAGGGAGTCATTCATGGCAAATGTTTGGGCGCCTCCGCTCAACTTATTAAATTGGTACAACCTGTGTCCTGTGGCGTGTGCTAAATCTATAGCCTCTTTTATAGCCACGGCTGCACGCTGCCATTTACCTGGATCATATGTTGTGGGTATTAACTGCTTGCCTCTTTTATCTGTCCATGCGCTGTAATCCTCATTGCCATTAAATAAAGGGCTGGCAGCCCATGCAAGGGCTTTGGCTTTTACTGCTAGTGCAATTACCTGCGAAATCCTTCCCTGTTCGGTTTGAGGATCCGGCAGTACCGGAGGCAACGTTGGCATTGCTTCATCTATCAGTTGTACCACATAATCAATGCACTCGTCTACCGGTTCGCGAAACTGGCGCACCTCTTCCGGCGTGGAGGATATGGGCAGATTTTCTTTTACCAAAACTATTGGTCCATACAATTTAATAAGGAAGAAATGGTAATAGGCTTTTAAAAACTTTACTTCCGCTATCCATCTTTGGCGCTCATCTTCAGTAATATCTCTGGGCTTATTAGCATTCTCCAAAAAAATATTACAATCTCTGATAGCAACATACATTGACCTCCCGCCATTTCTGCCAGACCAATAATCCTGGTAAGGAGCATTAGTGTTTTGAAGTCCTTTGGAGATATTGCCGGCTGGAGAATTTCCAAAACGGTTCTCCGTACGCCAGTCAAATTCATCTTTACTGGTAAAATAAGCAGGGTAATATGCAGGATCGGTTGGATCGGGCAGGTGTGAATAACAGGTTCTTAGAAATTTTTCTGTTACAGACCTGTTTGAAAATGCATGATCCAGCGTAGGCGTATCTTCAGGCACCACATCTAAAAACTTATTGCAACCCGAAACACTCATTAAAAGCAGGGCGATACCGAGAATGGCGCCCGGTTTTTTTATAGTAAATTTTTTGATAACTGACATTATTAAAAATTTTAAATGTGTAAAATTTAGAAAGAAGCATTTAAACCAAAATTGATCACTCGCTGAACAGGGTATCCTAACCCATTTCCAGCCATTTCCGGATCCCACATTTTAAACTTTGACCATACCAATAAATTGATACCGCTTACATAGAAACGTAATGAATTTACGTGGATGCGGTTGGTCCATCTTTCAGGAAGCGTATACCCTGCTTCGGCTGATTTTAAACGTACGAAAGCACCGTTTCGGAGCCAGTGGGTACTGGTTTGATTATTATTATTGATCTGATATTCAGACAGCCGTGGCCAAAACGCGTGGAGATTCCTATTGGTTTCTGACCAGTGATCATCAGCAATATATTGCAGCAAACCCCTTTGCCCATTATTAATAAAAGGAGTAATAGCAGTAGGTGAAATAAAGAACGACGATCGGCCCGATCCTTGGAAGAAAACAGACAAATCAAAGGATTTATATCCTACTGAAAAGCCTCCGCCATAAATAATTTCCGGAACGGTTGGAAAGCCTATTGGAACCATATCATCGGCATCAATCTGGCCGTCATTATTAATGTCTTTATATTTTATATCGCCTGCAGCATACTCACCAAACAATTGCCGGGGAGAGTTTCTTACTTCTTCTTCATCTATGAATAACCTTTCGGCAATCAACCCTATTGGCTGGCTTATTTTCAGGCCAATTCTGGAGCGCCATGGAATATCGCTGTAATCGGGTTCTTCATATTCTTTAAATTTACTTGTGGCATAAGTAAATGTGCCGTTTATCGTTGCCCACAATCCCTTTTGAAAGGTTTTGTTATATTTAAGTTCTGTTTCAAACCCTTTTCCTTCAGCAACACCAACATTTGCCTGGGGTATGGTTCGCAAACCTAAAGTGGAAGGAATGTCCTGCCTTGTTTGTAAAATATTCTCCCTAACCTCTTTAAAGAAGTCTGTAATGATCGTAAGGTCGTTATATAGTTCCAGTTCAATTCTTGCATTGCTTTTTTTAGCAATTTCCCAGGTGATCAGGTCGTTAGCATATCTTTCAATGGTTATACCTGAACGAAAACTACGGTCATATCCAAACCAATAGCCAGCGCCTGACATATTCACCCTTGATAAGTAAAAGAAACGGTCATACCAGGCGCCAATCTGATCATTACCAACTTTTCCGTAAGTAGCGCTCAGTTTCAGTGTCGAAATCACATTTTTAATGTTTTGCATAAATTTCTCGTTGCTTACAAGCCATCCCACACCAACGGATGGAAAAAAGCCATAGCGATTTTTCTGAGCAAAGCGCTCACTGCCGTTATAGCCATAATTAAACTCGGCAAAGTAGCGCGAGTCATATCCATAAGCGAATCTACCAGCCGAGGAAATATTGCGTTTTGGCAAAGTTGCAAAGAGCCGTTGTATTACAGTAACGGTATCTGCAACGCCAGATTCTGACCTGATCGTTCCTACTAATGTTACATTAAAGTCATGAACACCATTTAATAATTTATTGTAATTTAAACGCGCTTCTCCGTATTGAGTGGCCATCACCACTTTTTCTCCATCTGTGAAAGTTAAATACTCTGTTCCTGCATCCGGATTTATGGCAATCAACTGATAAGAGCCGTCAATAGTTGTAGCTGGATAGTAAAAAAACGGTGAATACCCTCTTGAAAAATGGTAATAGCCATTTCTCATTGCATTATACATACCCCGTACTGATAAACCTTTTAAGTTACCAGTGAATTTATGATCCATTTCTAATTGTAGCATCATCATAGACTGTTTAGACTCAAGGTATGAACTGACAACAGAAGCCAACGGGTTATTAAAAGACTCTTCCGGAGCCATACCAAATAAAATATGGTTAGTAAACTCATTGGCGCTGTCTTTAGGATAGTATGGTAAGAATTGTACCGGTGTAGCATTTCTTGCAGCGCTAAATACCTGGGCGCCACCCGCTATAGGTCCGGTTCTGTCGTCAAAAGATCCATAAGCTCTTACAATACCTGTGGTTGTTGGCGCAAACTTGATGGTAACGTTAGAACGTAACTGAAACCTGTCCACATTAATATTGTTATTAAAAAGATTTTCCTTGCTTTCTTTGAGAATGCCCTGATCGTTTTGGTAATTAGCTGCGAGATAATATTGCACTGCCTGTCCTCCACCTGTAATATTGAGGTTTATACGCTTGTTTACGGCGTTGTTTTTTATCAGATAATTATACCAGTCCACAGATGGATACATCAAAGCATTTGTGCCTAGTTCCGTCTCTCTTATTTTTGATGAAGAATATGGTAATTGCTCCAATGGTGTACGTGTTCTTACAGCTTCATTGTGCAGCCTCATATAAGTAATAGGGTCTGCCAGTTCTACCAGTTCTGAATTATAGGAGTTAGACCATTCTGACCTTAGATTAAAAGATAATTTATCAACTTTACCTTCTTTAGTTGTTACTAAAATTACACCATTTGCACCTCTTGCCCCATAAAGAGCAGCAGCATTTGCGTCTTTCATGATTGAGAATGATTGAATATCGTCCACATTCATCCTGGCTAAATCGTTGGTGCTCATTTCAATTCCATCAATAAGAATTAATGGATCTTTTTTACCTGAGGTACTGAACGAAGTAATGCCTCTTATAAAGAATTCTGCATTATCAAGACCAGGTTCGCCCGATCTCTGGTAAGCAATAACACCTGATAGCCTGCCGGCAAACGCAGATGTTAAGTTACTCGACGGAACTTTTAAATCAGATGGCTCCACTGTAGAAATCGCGCTGATCACGCTCTCCTTTTTCTGCTGCCCATAAGCCACTACTACCACATTGTCTTCATCAGTAGTAGAAGCGGTCAGGGTCACCTCAATTTCTTTTTGCTCCAGGCCGGCAATAGTAATTTCCCTGGGTTGATAACCTACTGAAGATATTACCAGCACGGTGCTGGCAGGGCTCACAGTTAGGGTAAACTTACCTGCCATATCGGTAGTTGTACCCACTGTTGTTCCTTTTACTGATACACTTGCGCCAATAATTCCAACACCCGTTTCATCCATAACTCTACCAGTCAAAATACTGTCTCGTGTTTGAGCTGTTGCAGTACCTGGCAACCATAGAAAAAGAAAAATAAGAATAGCAGCCAGAAACGTGTGTACAAAATGGCGGTTTTTTAAACAAAATGTTTTCCCCATAAATTTTGGTTTAAAATAAAGCAGGTTAAATAAATAAAAGCAATCTTTTACGAACAACTCGTGTACGTTAACGAAAATATAGAAATTTTCATACTCACCAAATAATATTTTTAATTTTTTTTGAACATTTTTACTACTAATTCACCTGGTTGATTGGTTGCAGGTAATGTGATCTGCAATAACCCTTTTTGTTTCTGTGATACTTTCAGATATCTGTTATTGAATTTCGCCTGATAGTCTGCGCCCGGCTTCATGACCACGATCATACTTCTTTCATGCGCAGGCGTAGCTTCATCAAAGCTTAGATTTGCTTTTAATGAAGTGAACGCCTCATTAAACTGCACTTTATTCACCTGCACTTCATAACCGGTAGTGATGGCGCCAATTTTATAGTAAGCATTGAACCAGTTTACTACAGGCATGGAAAGAGCGCCAAACTGATGCCAGCCAGCTCCCCTGCCGGTTTCTATTTGAAAATGCTCATAACAATGATATGTTTCATCGGTTTCTTTCTTCCAGGTATCAAGTGCGGTTTGGGCTATTTTATACGCAAGATCAGGCCGGTTAATGTCCAGCATCGTCTTCCACATAAACCATTGATGCGGCATCCACACGGCGCCATTCCAATAACCATCATTACGGTAATATGGTGATGACTGATCCACAACAGAAATACCAACATCTGTCCACATGTGTTTGGGCGAAAAAATTTTATCCAGTAAAACAGACTTTTGTTGTTCATTTACAATACCCGATAAAATGGGATATGCGCCGTCCAACCCCATGTTAAAATTTTTTCTGCTTACTGAATCCCTGAAAAAATGAGAAGGTTTACCTTCTTTATCATGAACCATGTAACTAAAGTAACCGGCTTCAGCGTCCCAGGTATAGTTTAAAATAGCTTTGGAAAAATCTGAGATGTCTTTATCATAAATTTTTATATCCTCTTTCTTACCCAACTGCGTTGCCATCATGCGCAAAATTTTGCCAGCCCGAATGGCATGTGCAGTGGTGGAAATTGATGCAATAGAAGCCCGTTCAGGCTTTCCTGTTATGGCATGCTGCGGTGGGTAATCATCCCAACCACCGGAATTATAAAAGTAATCCCATGTTTTCA
>JAFAFV010000004.1 GCA_023423285.1 Bacteroidota bacterium | reverse complement strand
ATGCGGTTTCGAAAACCAATATTGATTTAGCCACCGAAAGAACCGCGCTGATTATCTCTTCCACCAAAGGCAATATCAGCCTGATTGAAACCAATACCGTTACTCCTGAATTAAAAGAACGCATCAGTCTTTCATCATCAGCACAAAAAATAGCAGCTCATTTTGGTGTTACAACCAAACCGATAATTGTTTCGCAGGCCTGCATTTCGGGGCTTGTGGCATTAATTACTGCAAAGCGGTTGATCCAATCTGAAAAATTTGATACCGTGATTGTGGCCGGCGCCGATGTTATTTCAAAATTCATTTTATCCGGCTTTCAATCCTTTCAAGCGGTGAGCGATGAATTGTGCAAACCGTTTGATAAAGACCGCAAGGGCATTAATTTGGGTGAAGCGGCCGCAACGGTTATTTTATCAATTAATAAACCAATAGCGGATACCATTCAGTTGGCAGGCGGCGCTGTAAGTAACGATGCCAATCATATCTCCGGGCCATCGCGTACTGGCGAAGAATTATACCAGGCCATTGATGCTGCCGTACAGGAATCAGGTGTTGATAAAAAAGATATAGGGTTTATTTCAGCGCACGGCACAGCTACCCTATACAATGATGATATGGAAAGCAAAGCCATTACTATGGCAGGTTTACAGCATGTTCCTTTAAACAGCCTGAAAGGGTTTTATGGTCATACACTGGGCGCAGCAGGTTTGTTAGAAACGGTAGTGAGCATACAATCAATGAGAGAAGGAAAAATTATTCCTACAAAAGGGTTTGAAACCCCGGGAACGGCAATGCCTGTAAATGTATGCATCCGCCTGACTGAAAAGTACATAACGGCGTTTTTAAAAACGGCTTCAGGCTTTGGCGGTTGTAATGCATCAGTGATTTTTAAGCTGGCAGATAGTTCATAGTTAATAGTCATGCCCTACCTTACCCAAGTTAAAATATTAACCAGTCTTATAATAAACCATTAAAAAAATATGATTGATTTTTACAAAAAAGACCAAAAAACTGCAATTGATTCAAAACATTTAGCTCAAATTATTGCTCATGGCCCCATTCTTTTTCAGGTGGCCAGGGTTTTAAGAGACAAAGGAATTTTACAGGTGATAGAAGATGCGAGGTCTGCAGGTACTACCCTGCAGGAAATTGTGGAAAAAGTAAACCTTTCAGAATACGCTGTGCGCGTGCTGCTGGAAGCCGGGCTGGGCATGCACCTAATAAAATATACCAGCGAAGAAAAATTTGCCATAACAAAAACCGGGTATTTTATCCTGCACGACCCGCTTACTAACGTGAATATGAATTTTGTAAACGACATTTGCTACAAAGGCATGTTTCACCTGCAAGAAGCGATTGAGACCGGCAAACCCGCCGGCCTGAAAGAACTTGGCGATTGGCCCACCATTTATCACGGCCTAAAAGACCTGCCGCCACAACTGAAAAAAAGCTGGTTTGAGTACGATCACTTTTTTAGCGATATCGCTTTCCCTGAAGTACTTAAACAAATTTATAATGAAAATATAAAAACGCTTTTAGACATAGGCGGCAACACCGGCAAATGGGCTTCTGCATCAGCCACGCACGGCGAGAATATTCATATAACCATTATGGATCTGCCGGGGCAAACCAAAATGGCCGAACAGCGCATTCTGGAACTGGGCCTTAGTGACAGGGTATCGTTTTACCCTTGCAATGTGCTGGATGAGCATGCAGTATTTCCAAAAAACTTTGATGCTGTATGGATGAGTCAGTTTTTGGATTGTTTTTCCGAAGACGAAATTGTTTCTATCTTAGAGAAGTGTAAACAGTCGGTCAATGACGATGGATTGGTGTTGATTTTAGAAGCCTTCTGGGATACGCAGCGTTTTGAAACTTCCGCATTTTGCATTCAGCAACTTTCGATATACTTTACCGCTATTGCAAACGGCAACAGCCAGATGTATGACAGTCGCGTATTTAAAAAATGTATTGACCGCGCCGGTTACGACATTGTGGAACAAATTGATGGCATTGGCCTTAGCCACACATTGTTGAAATGTAAAAAAAGAAAATAATTATTGAGCCGGCTGTAGAATATGTGGCATCTTCGTTGCCACGTTCGCTTATACAACTGTGCAAATGGCAACAACCAGCTCAACAAACACCGATCTTTTATTTAACTTAAAAAATAAAATGGCTCTCTTTCCCCTTGCCCTAAGGGAGAGGAACAGAGAGCGAAGGCTTTTTATGAAAATAGCATTTATTGTTTTTGACGGAATTACCTGGCTCGATCTGATTGGCGTATACGATCCCATAACACGTTTGCGATCGCTGGGCTATATACCCGACCTTAGCTGGGACATTTGCTCGTATAAAACAGAAGTAACAGACAATTTTGGCCTTAGAATGTCTGCCACGCGTATAAAACCTAATCTGGCCGAATATGATGCCGTAATTGTACCGGGAGGGCTTGGCGCCAGGCGCCTGCAGTTTGACAATGATTTTATTGACTGGATCCGAACCTCACTGAAGGTAAAACACAAAATATCTGTATGTACCGGCGCTTTAATTTTTGGCGCAGCAGGATTTTTGGGCCGTAAAAAAGCCACTACCCATTTTTTAGAACTGAGCGCGCTGAAGCCTTATTGTAAAAATGTGGTGAATGAACGCATTGTAGAAGATGGCACCGTCATCACTTCCGGTGGCGTATCTGCTTCTATTGATGTGGGGCTGTACCTTTGTGAAAAGTGGGCAGGCAAAGAGGCCGCGGAAAAAATCAGGGAACGCATAGATTATCAAAAATAAACTCACGCTTATGAAGGATACCTGTTGCATGCAACACAACAACTTTAAATGCGTAGCCATACGTTCCTTCCTTTAAAAACATTAAAACCAAAAATATCATGTCAGAAAAAACAGATGTGCTTGTAATTGGGGCCGGGCCTGCTGGCACAGTAGCTGCATCAATTGTAAATAAAGCAGGCTATAAAGTAAAAGTAGTTGAAAAAGTAAAATTTCCACGCTTTGTAATTGGCGAAAGTCTGTTGCCACGCTGCATGGAAGCTTTGGATGAAGCAGGCTTTTTAGATGCCGTGAAAGCCAAAAATTTTCAACAAAAAAACGGGGCAAAATTTGTTCATAAAGGAGCTGTGTGCGATTACTATTTCGCAGACCAGTTTACAAAGGGCTGGGAGTGGACTTGGCAGGTACCACGCGCTGAGTTTGACAAAACACTGGCCGATACACTGGAAAGCCAGGGCGTTCCTATCTCTTACGAAACGGAAGTGACCGCCATACGGTTTAAGGATGACGGCACCTCAATAACAACTGTAAAAAGCGCTGATGGCAGCGAAAAACAAATTGAAGCCCGCTTTATTATTGACGGAAGTGGTTATGGCCGTGTGATACCACGCTTGTTTGGTATGGACAGGCCTTCAAACTTGCCGCCACGCAAAGCTTTGTTCACACATATTAAAGACCTGAACCGCCAAATGGATAAAGAGCCTGACAGAATCACCATTGTAGTACACGAGCAGCAGGTATGGGTATGGATCATTCCTTTTTCAAGTGGCATTACCTCTGTGGGTTTTGTTTCAAATCCTGAATTTTTTGAAAAATTTGAAGGAACGCCCGAAGAGCAGTTGCGTGCAGCCATTGCCACAGAACCCTGGATTGCAGAAAGAATGAAAGGCATGGAATTTATGTTTGAGCCGCGTATACTACAATCCTGGAGCACCACTACAGAAAAATTTTACGGAAACGGCTTTGTGCTTACTGGTAATGTTACAGAATTTTTAGATCCTGTTTTTTCCTCTGGTGTAACGCTGGCAACCGTTTCAAGCCAATTGGCCGGCAACCTTGCAGTGAAGCATTTAAAAGGCGAACAAATTGACTGGGAAAAAGAATATACTGAAGTGATGATGCAGGGCGTAAACACGTTTCGCAGCTACGTAATGGGTTGGTACGATGGAACACTTCATACCATATTCTTTGCAAAAGATCAAGACCCCGAGATCAAAAAAATGATCTGCTCAGTACTTGCCGGTTACGTGTGGGATACAGACAATCCTTACGTAAAAAATCACAACACGGCTTTGCACAAACTCGCTAAAAACATCAAACTCAGAGACAGTATTGAATACATTGGGCGTGGATTTAAAGATGAAGCATAACAGACATTTATTAAATGCGTGATGACATACATATTACATCATCGGTTTTAATTCGCCATCAAAAAATTTTGCGAAACGGCAACCCCGTTTTTGAAAGCAACTTACCCCATTCTGAATTTCTTCGCGAAGCGTATGAAAAAGGGCTGAAGATTGATTATCCCAAATTTTATAAAATGGATGCTTTGGGTAAACTAGGCATTCTTGCTGCTGAAGTATTATTGAGAGAGTTTAACTTTAGCAAATACAAACCAGAAGAAGTAGGCATTGTTCTGTCAAATAAAAACGCTAGCATAGAAGCAGATATAAGTTATTATGAAACCGCCCACAGTTTTCCCAGCCCGGCATTATTTGTGTATACCCTACCCAATATTGTGATTGGCGAAATCAGCATCCGCTACAAATTCAAAGGAGAAAACGCTTTTTTTGTAAGCGATGCTTTTGACGCGGAATGGCTGCACTTTTATGTTACCAATCTGTTTGAAAAACAGAACCTAAAAGCGTGCATTTGTGGTTGGATTGATAGCCTGGATGGTGGATATGACGCGTGTTTGTTTCTAACAGAAAAAAAATCAAACCAAAATGGGCTTACCTTTACGACCGAAAATTTAAAAGAGTTATACAGTTTGAAAGTTTAAGGGCTTGCCATAATAAAACTTTGAAACAATGAACTTTTAAACATTTAAACAGAATTTTATGAACAAGCAGGACTTATTGCTGCAACTCAAAGAGCAGATCATCAAACAATTAAAGCTGGAAGGCAAAACTCCCGCTGACATTGGCGACCACGACCCCTTATTTGTAGAAGGTCTTGGGCTTGATTCAATTGATGCGCTGGAACTGATTGTACTGTTACAACAGGAGTATCATATTAAACTAAATAACGCTGAGCAGGGTCAGGAGGTTTTTAGATCCGTCAGCACTATGGCCGATTTTATTCTGGAAAGGCAGGCCGAAAACAAGCAATAAGTAATGCAAAACGCTCCCGTTTACATAGCTGGCATTGGCGTTATTTCAGGCATTGGCAATAACGTGGCCGAAAATCTGGCTTCTTTAAAAGCGGGCCGGCCTGGCATGGCGCCTATTCAAAGGCTGAATTCCATTCATTCAGGAAAATTGCCCGTTGCAGAAGTAAAACTAACCAACGAAGAACTTTGCGATCAGCTTAAAATGCCGGATTACATTAGTCGTACGGCTTTGCTCAGCATTAAGGCTGCCAAAGAAGCCATCGGCAATTCGGGCATTGACATTCATCAATACCGCACAGGTTTTATTTCGGCCAACTCTGTGGGTGGTATGGATAAAACCGAAGATTTCTTCCAGCAATTTTTGCAGGATGATAAAGCCGGAGATTTACATAATGTAATGAACCATGAATGTGGCGCGGTAACACAAATTGCAGCTGATCATTTAGGCATCACACATTTTGTTACCACGGTAAGTACAGCGTGTTCCTCATCTGCCAACAGTATTTTTTTGGGCGCCAGGCTTATCAGGCAGGGCCTGCTTGATGTGGTGGTAGCCGGCGGCACCGATTCGCTTACAAAATTCACGCTGAACGGTTTTAATACTTTAATGATCCTTGACCAGGAGTTTTGCCAGCCATTTGATGAAAACCGGCGTGGCCTGAACTTGGGCGAGGGCGCAGGATACCTGGTATTGGTTTCAAAAAAAGTTGCTGAAAGTATGGCAAAAAAACCGTCAGTACAAATTACAGGCTGGTGCAATGCAAATGATGCGCACCATCAAACCGCATCTTCTCCTGATGGAACGGGGAACCTTTTGGCCATGAAAGGCGCTTTAAAAAAAGCCGGGCTGCAACCTGCTGATATTGATTACATCAACCTGCACGGAACAGGCACCAATAACAATGATATTGCCGAAGGCACCGCCATTAAAACTTTGTTTGAGGGTGATTATCCGGCCATGAGTTCTACTAAGTCCTTTACAGGCCATACGCTTGGAGCAAGCGGCGGTATAGAAGCCGTTTATTCGGTTATGGCCATTAATGAAGGGCTGATTTTTCCCAACCTTCGTTTTAAAACACAAATGAAAGAACTGCCTTTTCAACCTGTTACCACATTACAGCATACCAATATTAAAAACGTAATGAGCAATTCTTTTGGGTTTGGCGGCAATTGCAGTTCGCTGATATTTTCAAAATTATAACGAAGAAAGTTTTAAGCAGGCTTACAAAATTTAAACTCACAGCCAATCAATAAAAACGTGACGTACATTCTCTCTACATCAGCAGTTGCGCCGCAGGCGTCCTTTGAGCAAATGCTCACATCTCCCGCGGTTTATAAGGGAGAGCGGCTAAGTGCTATTGAGCCGGATTATACAAATTATATTGATCCGAAACTCATCCGCCGTATGAGCCGCATTATAAAAATGGGTATGGCTGCAGCGGTAGAGGCCTTACAACAGGCAGGTATTCAACAGCCTGACGCCATCATTACCGGCACTGCTTACGGATGCCTGGCAGATACGGATGCGTTTTTAACAAGGATGGTAGAATTTAAAGAGGAATTGCTATCTCCAACAGCTTTTATACAATCTACACATAATACCGTGGCGGCGCAAATTGCCTTACAAATAGGCTGCCACAATTACAACAATACCTATGTGCACCGTGGCGCATCGTTTGAAACTGCACTGTTAGATGCTCTTTCATTGATGGGGGAAGGCGAGGCCGATACTGTTTTAATAGGCGCCGCTGACGAAATCATTGATAAAAGCCACGCCATCATCAAACGGTTTGGGCCATACAAAGCGGATGGCAAAAGCAGCCAGTTATTCACATCAGGTACGCGCGGTACAATGGCTGGCGAAGGCGCTGCGTTTTTTGTAATAAGCAAAGAAAAAACAGATACTGCCATAGCTAAACTGGTGGATGTAAAAACTTATTATAAAACGCATCTATCTTCTGAAGAATTGATTACTGATTTTTTAAATGAAAACAATTTACAGAACCCCGACCTGATCATACTTGGCAACAACGGTGATGCTAAAACTGATGCTCATTACAATGCCATAGCACAAAAATTATTTGCAGGCAAAAGGCTTGCGGGCTATAAAAACTATTGTGGGGAATACCCTACTTCATCAGCATTTGCGCTATGGATGGCTGTAAAAATGATCAGCCATGGGAGCCATGCAAACACTGATGCAGCCCCTAAAAATATTTTGATTTATAATAATTACAAGCTGCAATATCCATCACTGTATTTATTGTCTGCATGTTAAATTTTCGAAATACCAATATTCTGTTTGCCTTCCTTTTATTGGTATTAGCAGCCATACAATATCATTATGGGTTTGACCTTTCGTGGATTATTGCTTTGATACTGTTGTACACTTTGTTTTTATTTTACGGTAGTTTTAATGTTCGTTCTAATTTTTTCATCAAAACCTATTACGGCGGAAACACGAGCAATAAGCAAATTGCCATCACCTTTGATGACGGCCCAGCCAGGTTCACACCACACATACTGGATGTATTAAAAGAGCATGAGGTGCCCGCCACTTTTTTTTGCATTGGTAAACAGATTGCTAATCACAAAGAGTTACTGCAACGCATTCACAACGAAGGTCACCTGATTGGCAACCACAGTTACAACCATGGCTTTTGGTTTGATATGCTGCCTTATACTCATATGAAAGCTGAGTTGCATCAAACACATGCCCTGGTGCATCAGCTAATTGGAAAAGAGATGGCATGGTTCAGGCCGCCGTATGGAGTTACTAACCCCAATTTGGCAAAAGCTGTAAAAAAAATGGAATATAATGCGATTGGCTGGAACATTCGCTCTATGGATACGGTGGTGAAAGACAGTAATGATCTTTTACAAAAAATGAAAGCACGCCTAAAACCTGGAGCCGTGATTTTATTTCACGATACCAGCGCTGCCACAACTAATATGCTACCCACTTTTTTACGTTTTGTTAAAGAACAACAGTACGATATTGTACGGCTTGATAAATTGTTAGATTTGCAGGCTTACCGCGCTCCACACTGATTAAAATTATGAACAGATACCTGATTTTATTTTTTCTATTCATTGCAAATACAGCATTTGCACAGTATAAATTAATCTCCGATAATGCTACGTTCAGGAAGCAATTTACAGCAGCGTCCTCCGCAATCAATACCATATCGGCAGACTTTACACAGATAAAAACACTAAGTGTTCTTTCCGAAAAATTAACATCAAAAGGCAAATTCTATTTTAAGAAAGATAATCTGGTACGCATGGAGTACACATCTCCTTACCAGTACCTCATGGTAATAAATGGCAACAAAGTTTCCATTAAAGACGGCAGCAAAACAACTACCATGTCAGGCCGCTCCAACAAATTGTTTCAACAGATCAACCAGTTGATGATGGATTGCATGC
>JAFAFV010000003.1 GCA_023423285.1 Bacteroidota bacterium | reverse complement strand
CCTTGAATAATCAGGAAATAATAGTACGCCAGGCCGTACCCGACGACAAAAAATATGCTACGATCATAACTGATGAAATGGAGGCTTCGGCCATGGCAAGAGGCACAGGCATTGCCAAACGCAGCCCTGAGTATATTAAGAAAAAGATTGATGAGGGCAAAGCCGTTATAGCATTAACGCCTGATGGCACGTGGGTGGGTTTTTGTTATATTGAAACCTGGAGTCATGAAGAATATGTTGCCAACTCCGGCCTGATCGTTTCTCCCGAATATAGAAAAAGTGGTGTGGCCAAAAAGATCAAGCAAACTATTTTTAAATTAAGCCGCACCCAATATCCCGAAGCGAAAATTTTTGGGCTGACCACCGGTTTAGCCGTGATGAAGATTAATAGCGACCTGGGGTATGAGCCCGTTACCTATTCTGAACTGACGCAGGATGAAGAGTTTTGGGCAGGTTGCAAAAGCTGTGTCAATTACGATATTCTGATGTCGAAAGATCGTAAGAACTGTATGTGTACAGCCATGCTTTACGATCCCAAAGACCACTGGGAGCCGGAAGAAACAAAAGCTTTTTTTGAAGAGAATAAAAGCGGACTGGAAAGGCTGCTGCGCTTTAAGCAATGGAAATTCCTCAATGCGTTTCGTAAAAAAGACAGGAAGCAGAGCGGAGGTTTAAAGTCTATTTTTGCTTTATTTTTTAATTAATAAATGATTATGATGGCTAAAAAAGTAGTTTTAGGTTTTAGTGGCGGGTTAGACACGTCGTTTTGCGTAAAATACCTTACTGATGAAAAAGGTTACGAAGTTCACAGTATATTGGTAAATACAGGCGGCTTCTCAGACGAAGAGCTGGAACGTATTGAAGAACACGCAAAAAATCTGGGCGTTAAATCTCATAAAACCGTCAACGCCATTAAAAACTACTACAGTAGCATCATCCGCTACCTGATTTATGGCAATGTTTTAAAAAATGACACCTATCCGCTAAGTGTTTCTGCAGAAAGGCTGAGCCAGGCGTTGCACATTGCCGAGTACGCCAAACAAATTAAAGCTGATGCCATTGCACACGGCAGCACCGGTGCAGGCAATGATCAGGTAAGATTTGATATGGTTTTTCATATCTCTGCTCCGCACATCGAAATTATTACTCCCATCAGGGATATGAACCTGAGCCGTGAAAGCGAGATTGAATATTTGAAAAGCAAGGGCGTGGAAATGAATTTTGAAAAAGCAATGTACTCCATCAACAAAGGTTTATGGGGAACCAGCGTGGGCGGCCGTGAAACTTTGAACAGCCGCCAGACATTGCCCGAAGAAGCCTGGCCTACGCAGGTAACCAAACAAGGAAGCGAAGAAGTAAAACTCACCTTTAAAAAGGGCGAACTCATTAAAGTAAATGATCAGAAATTTGATCACCCTACTGAAGCCATACAACACTTACAAAATATTGCCGGGCCTTATGGTGTGGGCCGCGACATTCACGTGGGCGACACAATCATCGGTATTAAAGGCCGTGTAGGTTTTGAAGCTGCTGCGCCGGTAGTTATTATTAAAGCGCACCATGCGCTTGAAAAA
Organism: Bacteroidota bacterium; assembly: GCA_023423285.1. Classification (GTDB taxonomy): domain Bacteria; phylum Bacteroidota; class Bacteroidia; order Chitinophagales; family Chitinophagaceae; genus Niabella. The sequence goes on along the minus strand of JAFAFV010000003.1, from coordinate 2,094 downwards.
CATGTGCTGAGCAAATGGCAGTTACAGTGGAAAGACCAGATCGCGCAGTTTTATGGCACATGGCTGCACGAGGGTCAAATATTAGACCCCGTGATGCGCGATATGGAAGCCTACCTTGAAAGCAGCCAGCGCAGCGTGAGCGGTATTGTGTATGTGCAGTTGCATCCTTACCGCTTTAATATAATTGGTATTGAAAGCAGGTACGACCTGATGAACAGCGCTTTTGGCAGCTACGGCGAGGTAAATGCAAGCTTTACAGGAGAAGATGTAAAAGGTTTTACCCGTATTTTTGGCAATCAAACCGCTATTTACCATATGATCCGCGAATCGCTGAACAACGGGCAGGTATAGACTATATTAGGCTGTTTGCAAAATAATTATCACCTTAGTAACTTTCTGCCACGCAGGCAGCCTATGCAGGCATTCATACCTGCCTCATCGGCATTTTTTTTGACCCAGGAAAAATTCATAATTAATCAGTATGGCAAAAACAATAAAAGCAGGAATTATAGGAGGCGCAGGTTATACAGGCGGAGAATTGATCAGGCTACTCATCAATCATCCAAATGTGGAAGTGACATTTATTCACAGCCGCAGTAATGGTGGAAAACTTGTACACGAAATTCATAAAGATTTAATTGGCGATACCGATTTAAAATTTACCGGAGAAACATCGCAGGATATTGATGTGTTGTTTTTATGCCTTGGCCACGGCGAATCAAGCAAATTTCTAAACGAAAACAGGTTTGCTGATAATATAAAAATAATTGACTTAGCTAATGATTTCAGGCTTCAGAAAGACCGCAGGCAGGAATCGTTCAACCGCAGTTTTGTATACGGCCTTCCTGAATTGAATCGCGAAGAGATCAGAACAGCCGCTAATATTGCCAACCCGGGCTGTTTTGCCACTACCGTGCAATTAGGCCTGCTTCCATTGGCAAAGGCAGGCATTTTGAATGATGTTTATACGACAGGTATAACCGGCAGTACCGGTGCCGGTCAGTCACTCTCTGCCACTTCTCACTTTAGCTGGCGCGCCAATAATATTCAGGCCTATAAAACGCTTACGCACCAGCACCTGGGAGAAATTGCTGAAACACTAACACAACTAAACCCCGACCTTGCTTTTGAACTGAGCTTTGTTCCCTGGCGAGGTGATTTTACAAGAGGAATTTTTGTTAGTTCTACCATTTCAACTGATTTGACGCTGGATGAACTGTATAGACTTTACGAAGATTTTTATGAAGGCCACCCCTTTACCCTTGTAAGCCGCGAGCCGATATTTTTAAAGCAGGTTGTAAACACAAACAAGGCCGTAGTGCAACTTGAAAAAGCAGGTAGTAAACTGGTCATTCACTCGGCAACAGATAATCTTTTAAAAGGGGCCAGTGGCCAGGCTGTACAAAATATGAACCTGATGTTTGGTATTGAAGAAAGAACCGGCCTTAATTTAAAGCCGGCAGCATTTTAATAAAGTAGTCTATCAACTAAAAAATCCTCACTTTTCAGTGAGGATTTTGTTTAAGAATATAAATTTTATTGCTCTAATACCTGGAACGTAATTGGCTGTTTTCTATACGCTTTCACTTCACGGCCGTTTTGAATAGCCGGTTTCCATTTACCTGATCTTTTTAATACCCTTATGGCTTCCTGCTCCATGCCATAACCAAGGTTAGTCAGCGCTTTAATATCGCTCACATTTCCTGCAACATCCACTACAAATTGAATAATTACGGTATAATTACCAGGAGTTGCTCCATTGTCAACAGGAGTTTCACCACGAAGGTTCCTTTCCAAAAAGTTTCTCCACGCGCTAGGCCCACCGGGATAAGAAGCATCTATTTCCACCTTAGTAAAAATCTCAGGCTCTGGTTCCGGTTTTTTGGGTTCTGCCACAATACCTTTGCCAGCATCCACTACTACAGGAGGAGCAGCAATACCAATATCTTTCACACCTGCCTGGTTTATAGCACCAATCTTTGCTTCTTTTAATTCTTCCACAGCGGGTGGTGGTTCTTTCACCTGCTCGTCAGGAACAATTTTGGGAGGAGTAAATGCTTTCATTTCCACTTTTGGCGGCGGTTCCTGCTTGGG
>JAFAFV010000006.1 GCA_023423285.1 Bacteroidota bacterium | reverse complement strand
TTACGGCAAACCCTTTTTGTGATTCGTTTACATCGGGGCCCAGCACTTTAAGCCCCATGCGTTTACATTCTTCCATAAAAAAGGTAATTTTTTCAAGAGAGCCTGCGTTATTAAGTACGGCAGCCATGTATTCGCTGGGATAATGCGCTTTTAAATAAGCGGTTTGATACGCCACAAAAGCATAACAGGTTGAGTGTGATTTATTGAAGGCATACTGCGCGAAGGCTTCCCAGTCCGTCCAAATTTTTTCAAGTATTTCGGGTGGGTGGTTATTTTTAGCGGCGTCTTCAATAAACTGCTTCTTCATTTTGTCAAGCACCGCTTTTTGTTTTTTTCCCATTGCTTTACGAAGTACATCTGCGTCACCTTTACTAAAGCCAGCCAGTTTTTGACTCAGAAGCATCACCTGCTCCTGGTATACCGTAATGCCATAGGTATCATTCAAGTATTCTTCCATTTCCGGCAGGTCGTAAGCCACCTCTTCGCGGCCATGCTTCCTATCAATATAATTGGGAATGTATGCCATCGGGCCCGGGCGATACAACGCGTTCATAGCAATAAGGTCATCAAAGCGGTCAGGCTTTAGTTCACGCAGATATTTTTGCATTCCGGCGCTTTCAAACTGAAATGTGCCGTTAGTTTCGCCACGCTGGTACAGTTGAAAGGTTTTTTCATCATTTAGCGGTATCGCGTCAATATCAATTTCCACTCCATGGTTGCTTTTAATAAGCTGTAGCGCATTTTTTAAGATGGTAAGGGTTTTTAATCCCAAAAAATCCATTTTAATAACACCTGCATCTTCTATAATACTGCCTTCTATCTGTGTTACCCACAATTCAGAATCTTTAGTGGTTGCTACTGGTATTAGTTCGGTAAGGTCTTTTGGTGCAATGATGATGCCTGCCGCGTGCAGGCCGGTGTTTCGTACAGAACCTTCTAATATTTCAGCTTCGCGCAATACCCTGCTTTGCAAATCGTTGCCGTTATAAATTTCCCTCAGCTTTCGTACATTTTCAAGGTCATCGGCGCCCAGGTTTTCTTTTTCAATTAAAGATTCTTCCCCATCTTTTGCATGCTGGAAAGGCGCGTGCAGTACCCGCTTCAGCGAAACACCCGGCCTGTCGGGCACCAGTTTGGTCAAAACATTTGATTCTGCCAGCGGCAGATCCATAACGCGCGCCACATCTTTAATGCTCATTTTAGCAGCCATGGTGCCGTAGGTAATGATTTGTGCTACCTGGCTCTTGCCATACTTCTGCACCACGTAATCAATTACTTTTTGCCGGCCCTCATCATCAAAATCTGTATCAATATCCGGCATGGATTTACGGTCTGGATTAAGAAAGCGCTCAAACAGCAGGTTGTATTTAATAGGGTCAATATTAGTTATACCAATGCAGTAAGCCACCACCGAACCTGCAGCTGAACCACGTCCCGGGCCAATGAACACATCTCTCTCACGGCCGGCTTTTATAAAATCGCTTACAATTAAAAAGTAACCGGCAAAGCCCATTGTTTTAATCGTGAACAATTCAAAATCAATCCGTTCTTTAATTGCATCATCCAAAATGCCGTAGCGCTTTTGGGCGCCTTCGTATGTAAGGTGTTTCAGGTATTCCCACTGGTTCAAAGAGTCATAAGAAACCCATCCCTTATCTGTAATCTCATCTGTGTTATGAATTTTAAAGGTTTCAGGTATAGGGAAATTGGGCAGCAAAATGTCACGCTTCAGGTTCAGCAGTTCTATTTTATCCACGATGCTGTTGGTGTTGTCAATCGCCTCCGGTATATCATTAAACAACTCTGTCATTTCAGCAGTTGTTTTAAAATAGAACTGATTGTTAGCAAAAGCAAAGCGCATGTTTTTCACGTTCACGTCATCATCAGAAAAATCGCCGCGAAAGGCCGGCGTTGACTGTTTTTCTCCTGTGTTGATACAAAGCAGGATATCGTGCGCGTTAAAATCTTCTTCTTCCACATAATGCGTGTCATTGCTTGCAATGATGGGTACATTGTATTTTCGTGCAAATTTTATGAGCACTTCGTTCACTTTGTCCTGGTCGCTGATGCCGTGGCGCTGCAATTCCACATAATAATCCTCACCAAACATATTGAGCCACCATTTAAATTCTTTTTCAGCCTCCGCTTCTCCTTTTTTTATGATTGCTTTTGGAACCATCGCGCCCAGGCAACAGGTTGTGGCAATAAGGCCTTCGCGATATTGCTCAATCAGTTGCTTATCAATACGCGGGTATTTGCCATACATCCCTTCAATAAAACCCAGTGATGTAAGCCTGGAGAGATTTTTATATCCAATTTCATTTTTTGCCAATAAAATCTGGTGGTAGCGCACATCTTTCACATCTTTGGAAAAAGTTTTTCGTGTACGGTCTTCCACCACGTAAAATTCGCAGCCCACAACAGGCTTCACTTTAGGCTTTCCATTGGCATCCACATGCTTATAAGCCTCTGCCACAAATTGAAAAGCTCCAAACATATTGCCATGGTCGCTTATGGCCAGTGCCGGCATATTATCTTTAATGGCTTTTTTGTACAAAGTTCCAATTTGCGCTGCGCCATCTAATAAAGAATATTGTGTGTGGACGTGGAGGTGAGAAAATTTCATGCTACTAAAATGCTATAAAATTGCCGAAAATCTTGTCTTAATTATACACATGGCCCATTGGCGCTGAGTACCAGCAATTAACAGTTTAGCTAATTGTTTTGTTTACCATGCTGCAAGCAGGCCAACAGTTTTTGAAAATGGGACTGTTGCGTCCCGCATAAAATTTGCGTCTCTTAAGAAGAAAAGTAATACAAACAAAAAATTTAAAGCCAATGAAACAAATGAATTTATTTTTAATAGCAGTTTTGACAATCAGTACAATCACCAGTTGCAGCAAAGGTCTTGCTCCTAAAGGGCCCGAAGCGCAGGCGGAACAAAAACCAATTCTCATATCTGCAACTATTGCCAATAATATCACAGATTTTTCTTTCAACTTCATGAAAAATCTGCAAACAGAAACGCCTGTGGCCGACAATATTTTCGTTTCTCCTTTAAGCCTGCACATGGCGCTGGGCATGCTGGCAAACGGTGCAACCGCCGAAACCAAAGCTGAAATTATGAAAGCGCTGAAAACGGAAAATCTTTCTCAAACCGAACTAAACGAAACCTATCTAAAGCTATTAAAAGAGCTGCCTGTTGCTGACCCCAAAGTAAAACTGGCTCTGGCAAATTCTATCTGGCATAAAAAAGATTTTGCAGTAGAACAAAGTTTTCTTACCAACATGAAAAATTACTTCAGCGCAGCAGTATTGCCTCTTACCACAGTAGCGCCGGTAAACCAGTGGGCAAGTGATAATACAAATGGTAAAATCACCAAAGTGCTTGACAAAATTGATCCCGACCTGGTGATGCTGATCATGAACGCGCTGTATTTTAAAGGCAACTGGACATCGCAGTTTAAAACAGCAGACACCCGTGACCAGCAATTCAAACTGCAAGGTGGCGGCGTGAAAGCTGTAAAGATGATGAACCAGCAGAACAGTTTTGAATACGCTTCTTTTACTGATTATGATGTATTAAGAATGCCCTACGGCAACGGGCAGTTTGTGGCAACTTTCATTCTGCCGAAAGGCAGCAGAACAATTGCTGAAGTTTATACCAGTTTTAATGAGTTAAAATGGGAAGCTTTACAAAACAATTTGAAAAAGCAAACTGTGATTGTAGGAATTCCAAAATTTACTTTCAGTCAGGAATTTAACCTTAATGCCACCCTGAAAAAAATGGGAATGGTAAGAGCATTTACACCGGGCGCCCAGTTAGATGGCATTCATAAAACCGCGCCGCTAATGGTAAGTTTTGTAAAGCAAAATACCTTTGTAGGAGTTGACGAAGTGGGCACTGAGGCAGCCGCGGTTACCACCATCGGAATTGTATTGACCTCTTTGCCCTCTTACCCATCATTTATCTGCGACAAACCTTTCGGGTTCATCATCAGCGAAAAAACATCTAATACTATATTATTTATGGGTAAGATCATGAGCCCTGATAATTAAAATATCCGTACCAATCTGTATATACAATGCCCGGGCGTTACTACGCGCCGGGCTTTTTACTGGTTATGATCCCCGTTCACTTCATTCAGCTAAAAACGAATCCCTGCTTTATCAATCCCATAAATCCCAACTTTAGTCTCCTAACGCCCAACTTCTAACTTCCTACTTCCAGCTCCTGTTTCAAACTTCAAACTTCGTTATCTTCGCAGCTATTAATTTTTTCAGCAGATGACAATTTCTTATAAATGGCTTAGTGAGTATTTACCCGTATCTGTTCCGGCAGAAAGACTGTCCCATATCCTTACTTCCATTGGCCTTGAAGTGGAAGGCGTGGAAATCTACGAAGAGTTTAAAGGCGGGCTAAAAGGCCTGATAATTGGCGAAGTGCTTACCTGCGAACAACATCCAAACGCCGATAAATTAAAACTGACAACAGTAAATACCGGCAGTGGCGAACCGTTACAAATTGTATGTGGCGCTCCTAATGTGGCGGCTGGCCAAAAAGTTGTAGTTGCCCCGGTAGGCGCTACTATTTACCCGCTAAATCACGATCCGATTACCATGAAAGTGGCAAAAATTCGTGGTGAAGAAAGCTATGGAATGATTTGTTCTGAAGACGAAATAGGACTGAGCGATTCCCATTCCGGCATTATTGTTCTTCCGCAGGATGTAAACCCCGGCACGCCTGCAGCTGATTATTTTGGCACTTATAACGATATCATTTTTGAAATAGGCCTCACGCCCAACCGCATGGATGCCATGAGCCACTGGGGCGTGGCGCGCGATGTGTGCGCGTATTTATCGCATCATGATAAAAAAGAAATAAAACCTAAACTGCCATCAACCAATAATCTTGTTGTAAAAAAAGGTGCGAAACCCATTGTGGTAACCGTTGAAAATATGCAGGCCTGCCCAAGATACAGCGGCATTTGCATCAATAATGTAACCATTGAAGCATCTCCTAAATGGCTGCAGCAGAAATTAAAAGCGATTGGCCTCAGGCCAATCAATAATCTTGTGGACATTACCAATTTTATCCAGCACGAAACGGGGCAACCTTTGCACGCCTTTGATGCAGACCAAATAAAAGGAAGCGCCGTAATTGTAAAAAATCTGCCGGAAGGCACTACCATGATCACGCTTGATGAAAAAGAACGCAGGCTAAGTGCAGATGACCTGATGATATGCGATGCCGAAGGAGCCATGTGTATCGGCGGTGTGTTTGGCGGCCTTCACAGCGGTGTAACAGCCAGTACTAAAAACATTTTTTTGGAAAGCGCCTGTTTTGATCCGATCACGATTCGTAAGACATCGTTCAGGCACGGGCTGCGTACCGATGCCGCCACCCGGTTTGAAAAAGGCACTGATATTTCAGCTACTGTAAACGTGCTGAAACGTGCTGCTGCATTGATTTTGGAGACATGCGGCGGAAAGATCACCTCTGATATTTACGACGTATACCCCGAGCAAAATACGCAGGCACAGGTAATTTTAAAATTTCATTACCTGAAAAAAGTAAGCGGTAAAAATTACCATCCTGATGCTGTGAAAAAAATTTTACAATCGCTGGGTTTTACAATTGAAAAGGAAACCATTGATGCCCTGCACATTGGTGTGCCGCATCATAAACCCGACATTAGCTTACCTGCGGATATTGTTGAAGAAATTTTGCGTATTGACGGTTTGGATAATGTTGAAATCCCTTCATCCATCACCATTACACCTGCCGTGGATGAAAACATAGAAGCAGAGGAGCTAAAGGAAAAAGTATCCAATTATCTGGTTGGCCTTGGTTTTAATGAAATTCTAACCAACTCCATTACCAACAAAGCATACTTTACGGAAGCGGAACTTGCAAGAGCGGTAAAAATGAAAAACAGCCTGAGTGCCGAGCTAAATATCATGCGCCCAAATATGCTTGAAACCGGCCTTGAAGTGGTGGCGCACAATCTTAACCGCAAAAATGAAGACCTGAAGTTGTTTGAATTTGGCAGAACATATGCCATTAATTCAAAAGGGAAGTTTGATGAGCCTGAGCATCTTTGCTTTTTCATTACAGGTGAGAAAACACCGCAAACATGGAAAAGCAAAACAGTAACTAACGATTTTTACACTTTAAAAGGCGTTATAGAAAGCGTTGTAAAATTGCTCGGTATTGGTGAAAGTAATTTTTTCGATTTGGACGAAACCCAATACAGCCGCGGCCTTATGGTAAAGTCTGGCCAACATACTATCGTAAAATTTGGCAACATTAGTAAAGCGATATTAAACCGTTTTGATATAAAGCAGGATGTACTATATGCCGATATAGACTGGAACGCTATTGTAAATTTGGCTTTAAAGCATCAGCCTGTATTTACACCCATTCCAAAATTCCCGTCCGTGCAGCGCGATATAGCTATGGTAGCGCCTAAAGAAATGAACTACCAGGCTGTAAAAGATGTAGTGGAAAAGTTAAATTTGAAGAAGTTACAATCTATGCAGCTTTTTGACGTTTTTGAAAGTGAGAAACTGGGCGCCGATAAAAAATCGCTTGCTGTGAACTTTACATTTTTGGATGCAGAAAAAACTTTGACTGACGGTGAGATTGATGGTTGGATGAAAAAGATCATGCAAGGTCTGGAAAAAGAACTGCAAATAGAAATCCGGAAGTAAACAGTTGGAGGTTTTAGGTTACCAGTTAATCCAAAAGAAGCGAGGCTGATATTTTTATAACTTTAACCAGTAACCTGAAACCGATTACCAGAAACATACAACATGACCGAACAAATTGAGAATAAATTAAAGCAGATACAAGACAAGCTGGTGATACTTGTCAGGCAAAATGCATCGCTTACGCGGGAAAATAATGCTTTAAAAGAATCTTTGCAGGAAGCAAAACAATTTGCGGAAAGGGCTTCTAAAAACGCCGAAACATTGCAGCACCAATTAGATGCACGAAAGTATAGCCAAGCCATGATGAGCCCTGAAGAAAAGAAAGTTTTTGAAAAAAAGATCAGCGGCTATATTAAAGAAATTGATAAATGCATCGCTCTTTTAAACGTGTAAATATATTTCTATGATCCCTGTAAACATCAATATTGCCGACAGAACGTATCGTGTAAAAATTTCACCCGAAGATGAATCAATGGTGCGTAATTCAGTAAAGATCATTAACGATAAGATTACAGAATTTAAAACGAATTTTCCGGGCAAAGACATGCAGGATTATATTTCAATGGTGCTGGTGTGGTTTGCCACTGAATCTAAAAACAAAAATGTTTCTCTTAATGATGAGAAACATTTGCTTGAAAAATTAGACCAGATCGAAAGGCTTGTTGACAGCAGCCTGAAGTAGATTTATACTTTCACCAGCCATTCATAAACATCTTCACATTTACCTTCTTTATAATCCAGTAAGTTTTTTTTCATACCGGCTGAAATTTGCATGCTGTCTACATCAAACTTCATTACAATATCCTGGTAGCACAACTCGCATACATGAGAAATGGTTGCAGCCGTTCCGGCGCCAAACACTTCTTTTAAGCGACTGCCTTTATAGGCTTCCACAATTTCATCAATAGAAATTTTTCTTTCTTCTACAGCATACCCTGCATCCTTAAATAATTGTATCAGGCTTTTGCGCGTAATACCGTCCAGAATGGTTCCGTCCAAAAGGTCGGGAGTTACAATTTTATCATCAATAATAAAAAAGATATTCATTGCGCCCACTTCCTGCACATATTTATGCTCGTTGGCATCCATCCATAATACCTGGTCGTAACCTTTGGCACGGGCTTCTGCGCCAGATGCAAGAGAGGCTGCATAGTTGCCACCGGTTTTTGCCATGCCTGTGCAGCCCGGAGCGGCACGGGTATATTTTTCTTCTACATATATTTTTGCAGGCGCAGCAAAATAAGAACCCACTGGCCCAATAATAATCAGAAATTTATAAGTAGCCGAAGCTTTCACGCCCAGCGTTTCTTCTGTAGCAAACATAAACGGGCGAATGTAAAGCGATTCATCATAGCCATCAGGAACCCAGTTCTTATCCAGTTCTATCAACTGCTTCAACCCATCAATAAAAATTTCTTCGGTAATGAGTGGCATGCCCATGCGGGTGGCTGAGCCGTTAAACCTTTTAAAATTTTCAAACGGGCGAAAAATATTGATGTCGCCATTTTCGGCCTTATGTGCTTTCAATCCTTCAAAAATCGTTTGCGCGTAATGAAGCACACTAAATGCCGGCAAAAAGTTTAGTTGCTGATAGGGCCTGATGCGAACGTTTTTCCACTCGCCATTTTCCCAGTCAGCTTCCAGCATGTGGTCGGCGAAATATTTTCCAAAACCAAGGTTTGTAAAATCAACTTTAGAAATTCTGCTTTCTTTG
>JAFAFV010000131.1 GCA_023423285.1 Bacteroidota bacterium | reverse complement strand
TTTGGCTGGGCAAGCGGCGCGCTGGCTACCACTTTTCTTACAGATTACGGTCAGCCTGCAGACGAAGAAATGATCTGGAGCATATGGGAAGGCAATGCAAGGGTGAGGAGATAATGCTTTTATGAGTCGGATTCACTCTTGATTACTATCGGGATTGAATAGCATTAAAAAAGATTGTTTTATTGGCGAACCTCAGTGCCTCGTTATCATACTAAAAACAAAATCCTTAATATTTAAATCACTCAATGAGAAATTTATTCGACATCAAAGATCGTGTGATGGTCATAACCGGCGGCACAGGCGTGCTGGGCACCTCCATGACGGAATACCTTGCTGAACAGGGAGCAAAAATGGTAGTGCTTGGCCGCAACAAAGAAAAAGGCGAAGGCATTGTGAATAACATTAAAGAAAAAGGCGGGGAAGCTATCTTTCTGCAATCTGATGTAAACAACCTGGAAGTGGTGCAGCAGAATGCTGCTGATGTGGTAGCCAAATATGGCCGGATTGATGTGCTGATTAACGGTGCTGGTGGCAATATGCCAGGCGCCACCATTGGCCCTGATAAAACTATTTTTGATCTGGACATCAACGCTTTTAAAACCGTGGTAGACCTGAACCTGATGGGAACAGTCATTCCCACGCTGGCTTTTGCCAAAGTAATGGCTGATCAAAAACAGGGAAATATTATCAACATATCTTCTGAATCTGCCTTACGCCCCTTAACGCGCGTAGTAGGATACGGTGCCGCAAAAGCCGCAGTTACCAATTTTACCAAATACCTGGCTATTGAACTGGCACAAAAATTTGGGCAGGGAATGCGGGTAAACGCCATTGCGCCTGGCTTTTTCATAAGTGAGCAGAACAGGGCACTTTTAACAAACCCTGACGGCAGCTTCACAGCTCGTGGTAATGCCATCCTATCGCACACGCCATTTGGCCGCTTTGGCGAACCGGAAGAATTGCTGGGTACATTGCACTGGCTAACAAGCGATGCTTCAAAATTTGTTACAGGTACGCTTACAGTTGTAGATGGCGGCTTTGATGTGTTTTGTATCTAACCATTTACAAATTCACTATTCATTGTTATAGGTGGTTGCGTGAAAACTTGTAAAATTAAAAACCACAATTAGAAGATAAGATAAACAATCGCCAATCGTAAATATTAAATAAACTCATGTTATACTACGCTCAGGGTTCTCCGCAGCATTCTCTTTCGGCCGATGATTTAAAAAGAGGGCTTTACGAAGCATTGGAAAAATTAGGCCCAAAAAATAAGGTGCTGGCCATTCCGCCTGATTATACAAGGCTTCCCAGCCGCGCCGGCGAACTCACCGAGTTTGCCTGGATGTATTACGAAGAAAAACTAACCGATATACTCCCGGCATTAGGCACCCACACGCCTATGACGGATGACCAAATCTTTCACATGTTTGGCAAAACGCCCCGCAGCCTTTTTAGAGATCATGACTGGCGCAATGATGTGGTAACGCTGGGAACAGTGCCTGCCGCATTTGTGAAAGAAGTTTCAGAAGGTGCAGTGGATGACCCCTGGCCAGTGCAGGTGAACAAATTACTGGTAGAAGGAAATTTCGACCTCATCCTGTCAATTGGCCAGGTAGTGCCTCATGAAGTAGTGGGAATGGCCAATTACAATAAAAATATTTTTGTAGGAACCGGTGGCGCCGAAGGCATCAACAAAAGCCATTTTATTGGGGCGGCCTATGGCATGGAGCGTATGATGGGCCGTGCAGATACACCGGTAAGAAAAATTTTCAATTACGGTTCTGAACATTTTGCCAAACACTTGCCCATAGTGTATGTACAAACCGTGGTGGGACTGAACAAGGAAGGTAAATTGCAAACCTACGGACTGTTTATCGGCGATGATTTTGAAGTATTTGATAAAGCGGCAAAACTATCGCTGGATGTAAATTTTGAAATGGTTTCAAAGCCATTACAGAAAGTAATTGTTTGGTTAGATCCTACTGAATTTAAAAGCACCTGGCTGGGCAATAAATCAGTGTACAGAACCCGCATGGCCCTTGCTGATGGCGGAGAACTGATTGTGCTGGCGCCTGCATTGAAAGAGTTTGGGGAAGACAAGGAAATTGACAGGCTTATCAGAAAGTATGGCTACTTTGGCACACCGGCTACGCTGAAAGCAACTTCTGAAAATGAAGAATTACAAAACAACCTCAGCGCTGCGGCACATTTGATACATGGTTCATCAGAAGGTAGGTTTTCTATTACCTATTGCCCAGGCAAAGAACCCTATAATCTTACCAAAGCAGAAATTGAGAGCGTGGGTTTTGAATACGCTGATATTGATGAAATGATGTTGAAATACAATCCTGATAAATTGAAGGATGGATTCAATATCATGGACGATGGTGAAGAAGTGTTTTATGTTTCCAACCCCGCCATTGGCCTTTGGGCTTACAGAGACAGGTTTGAATATTAAGAAAACCCGAACTTCGCAAATATCTCATGAAACTAACGATATCAAGTAAATTCTAAAAATATTAAGCCTTTTATACGAAGGCAGTATGACATAAAAATATACAAATGAAAAATTTAGCTGACATTGGATTGATTGGTTTGGCCGTAATGGGCGAAAACCTGGTTTTAAATATGGAAAGCAAAGGCTTTACCGTGGCGGTATATAATCGTACAACAAGCAAGGTTGACGATTTTGTGAATGGCCGCGGCGCCGGAAAAAATTTTATCCCTGCGCATTCTATCGAAGAGTTTGTGAGCAAACTGGAACGCCCGCGAAAAGCCATGATGCTGGTAAAAGCCGGCCAGCCAGTGGATGACCTGATTGAACAACTAATTCCTCAACTGGAGCCGGGCGATATTATTATTGACGGTGGAAACAGCCTGTTTACCGACACTATTCGCCGTACACAATATGTAGAAAGCAAAGGTTTATTGTACATTGGCACAGGTGTATCTGGCGGTGAAGAGGGAGCCTTAAAAGGCCCGTCTATGATGCCGGGCGGCTCGCCGGATGCATGGCCGCACGTAAAAGAAATCTTTCAGGCAGTAGCAGCTAAGGTAGATGACGGAACGCCCTGCTGCGACTGGGTGGGCGAGAACGGCGCAGGCCATTATGTAAAAATGATCCACAACGGTATTGAATATGGAGATATGCAGATCATTAACGAAGCATACCATATTATGAAAGACCTTCTTGGTATGAGCGCCGATGAGCAGCACGAAGTGTTTAAAAAATGGAATACGGAAGAACTGGATTCTTACCTGATAGAAATAACACGCGACATACTGGCTTTTAAAGATGAAGACGGGCAACCTATGCTTGAAAAAATTCTTGATAAAGCAGGGCAAAAAGGAACGGGAAAATGGACCGTGGTTTCCGCGCTGGACAATGGCATTCCTTTAACGTTGATCGCAGAGTCGGTTTTCTCTCGCTGCCTCTCCGCGCAGAAAGATCTTCGGGTGGAAGCATCGAAAGTATTAAACGGTCCCACTCCTAAATTTGAAGGTGATAAACAACAATTTATTAATGACCTGAAGCAGGCTATTTACGCGGCTAAAATTATTTCGTACGCACAGGGCTACGATTTGATGATGGCTGCTGCCAAAGAGCACAACTGGAACCTGAACCTCGGTGGCATCGCGCTGATGTGGCGCGGCGGTTGTATCATACGCTCCGCATTTTTAGGCGATATTAAAAAAGCATTTGACAATAATCCAAACTTAAAAAACCTGCTGATGGATCCTTTCTTTACTGAAAAGATAACAGCAGCGCAGGAAGGCTGGAGAAGGATTTGCGCGGCCGCTATCACCAACGGTATTCCAGTACCGGCCATCAGCTCGGCACTATCTTATTTTGACGGCTTCCGCAGTGAAAGGCTTCCTGCCAACTTATTGCAGGCGCAGCGCGATTATTTTGGAGCACATACCTACGAGCGTATTGACAGGCCACGCGGCGAATTCTTCCATACCAACTGGACGGG
>JAFAFV010000101.1 GCA_023423285.1 Bacteroidota bacterium | reverse complement strand
ATACAGTGGTGGTTCAGTACCTTCTACTAGCAAACCCCACCAGCGGTCTCTTTCTCCAAAATTGATAGGACCATCCATGGCTATGGCGCCTCTTTGTTCGATCCAGTTTTTTGCGGTATCAAACACCAGGTTGGCCGCGGCCTGGTTATCAATACAATCAAAAAATCCCATTCCGCCAACTAGTCCTTCATCGCCTTTGCTTTTGTATTTTTTATTTATGAATGCTGCAATGCGGCCAATAAGTTTGTTTTGATCATCCTTCAGCACCCACCGCACCACTTCTCCAAATCGAAAGGCTTTGTTTTTAGAGGGATCGAAAACCATATTTATGTCCTTATCAAGAGGTCTTATATAATTGGGATCATTTTTATTTATAAGCACATTTACTGCAATAAACTCCTTTGCAAGCGCGGCGTTTGTTACTTCAATCATTTTCATGCTGTAAAGGTATGATTTTACAAAAGCAAAAAAGAGGCAGATGCCTGATTGCATCTGCCCCGCATGGTAAGGTTTATTTGGATTTAATTTTTTTTCCTATGGCGCTTCAACTCTATCCGGAACTGTCTTTTTTTGTGTCGCTGTCTTTTTTTAATGGCTTAATTTGAGTGGTTTCAACAGCATTTAAAAACAACTTATTAGCCATCACCTCATCATGCCCGTAAACATCTTCCCTAAAGTTCAGCAAATCATCATTATTTACCCAGGCAGTGAAGTAAGTGATCAAAACCGGCAACGGATGAGGAATTTTTACATATTTCTCGTTACCACTTTTCATGGCGCTGTCTATTCTTTGGGTACTCCATTTTACCGTGTCTTCCAACAAGTAGCGAGCAAACTTAGCAGGCTCTTTCAGGCGTATACACCCGTGGCTATAGCTGCGTTTGTCTTTATTGAACAGGGCTTTTGCCGGTGAGTCGTGAAAATAAATATCATAACTGTTGGGAAAAAGAAATTTTACCTGTCCCAGCGAGTTCAATGGCCCAGGTTTTTGCCTTACCCGGCCCTCGTGATACTCGTAGTTATTACGTGCCATGTAGCCGCTGCCTTTGGGAATAATTTCTTTTTTAGCAATACTTGTAGGTACATTCCAGTATGGACTAAAAACGATCTGGTTTAACCGGCCGGTAAATATAGTGGTGTTGTTGCCTTCTTTGCCCACAACTACATCCATATCCCAGGCGGGTTGACCGCCTTCGTACACGTGTAATTTGTATTCAGGAATATTAACCATAATGGCGCGTCCGGTATCTTTTGTCTGAGTGGGAATCCAGCGCATTCGTTCCATATTGATCAATATTTGCTGAATGCGCTCCCTTACGGGAATGTTCACTTCTTTCAGCCAGGTTTTTCCGGCTTTACCGTCTTCCTTATAACCATAAGTGCGTTTCATGAGGTTTACCGCTGCTGCTAAGGATGAGTCGTACACATTCGTAAATGTACTGTCTTCGCCTTCTAAAAAGCCTTCTGCTTTCAGCCGTCTTTTAAGCTGTATAACTGCGTCTCCGGTATAGCCAATTTTCATTTCTTCCACTTTTGTTTCTACAACAGGCCATCCGCCGGCTTCGCTGATGTCTTTATATTTTTGTAATTGCTGGCGTAAACGCGTGTACTGGGGATTTGTGGGCGCATACTCATCAGCGAACTGGCCTTTCTTCTTCAAAACAGAATCCAGCATGCCTTCCACTGTCAGTTTCTTTTTAGGCACATACCATTCCAGCGCTTTCATGTCAAAATCAGGGTCATCAGCATAAGCATGATCGGCATACAGATAAAAATACTTGGTGAGCTGCATTTCGAGGTTTTGGTACGTGGAATCATTTTTAATGGGCACAGAATCCTCCTGTAGCATTTCATCCATTACCTTGGCCAACTTTTTATTATAAACTGTTGAATCTTTGCTGTAATTCAAATAGTTTTTAAGCAAATTCCAAAATGAAACGGTGTGCTCTGGCAATCCTTCAGGCGCAAACCAGGCATACTGAAAATTTCGGCTGTTGTAAAAACTTTTAATGCGATTGGACATGGTATCGCCCAGGTTTTCGGCGGTTAAAAATGCATTTACAACGCTGCTGTCCATAAAAATCGAGTTAAACGCGTTGGTTGTATCAATGGTGACATCAATTTTTGATATCGGTTTTTCCACCCTGATAATTCGTTTGAGTTTATCATTTTCAAAAAAACCGCAGGATGAAAAAAGTATTGCCACGAATAAAAATAACAACAGAGAAAAATTGTTAAAACGCATAAGGTTTTGATATTAAAATTGTCAAAAAAGGTAGAATCAGTATCTTCTATGCACATTACGTGCCATTTAGCATGATTTTATATTCATTATAAGTAAAATAGGGTGA
Organism: Bacteroidota bacterium; assembly: GCA_023423285.1. Taxonomy (GTDB): domain Bacteria; phylum Bacteroidota; class Bacteroidia; order Chitinophagales; family Chitinophagaceae; genus Niabella. The sequence continues at coordinate 6,056 of JAFAFV010000101.1, read as the reverse complement.
ATTATTATTGGAATGAATGGTATATCTTGCTCAGAAACCTTACTTTTGCACCCGAAATAATCACTCATCATTTTATGGCAAACGTAGGCAAAGTAAAACAAGTAATTGGCGCCGTTGTAGACGTTCAATTCGATGGCAATCTTCCTGAGATTTATAACTCTTTAGAAATTACCCGCGAAAACGGGGATATCCTCATTCTTGAAGTACAGCAGCATTTGGGTGAAGACAGTGTTCGTACCATTGCTATGGATGGCACTGAGGGCTTGCAACGAGGTACCGAAGCGAGAGATACCGGAAAGGCCATTGCTATGCCAGCATCTGAAGAAATTCGTGGCCGTTTATTCAATGTTACCGGCGATCCGATTGACGGTCTTCCGCCCGTTTCAAAAGAAAACGGACGCCCCATTCATGCCATGCCCCCATCTTTTGAAAACCTGAGCACTGCCACCGAAATTCTTTTTACCGGTATTAAAGTAATTGATCTTATTGAGCCTTATGCAAAAGGCGGTAAAATCGGGTTGTTTGGCGGTGCCGGTGTGGGTAAAACAGTATTGATTCAGGAGCTGATGAATAATATTGCAAAAGCTTACGCAGGCGTATCAGTATTTGCCGGTGTGGGCGAGCGTACACGTGAAGGGAACGACCTGATGCGTGAAATGATCGAGGCCGGAATTATGAAATATGGCGATGAATTTATAGAATCTATGCACCAGGGCGGGTGGGATTTGAGCAAAGTGAATATGGAAGAACTGAAAGATTCAAAAGGAACTTTTGTATTTGGGCAGATGAATGAACCACCCGGCGCACGTGCCCGCGTGGCATTAAGCGGCCTTACCGTTGCTGAATATTACCGTGATGGTGATGGCGAGGGCAAGGGGCGCGACATTCTGTTCTTTGTAGATAATATTTTCCGTTTTACTCAGGCTGGTTCTGAGGTATCAGCGCTACTCGGCCGTATGCCTTCGGCGGTGGGCTACCAGCCTACACTTGCCACCGAAATGGGGCTGATGCAGGAGCGTATTACTTCTACCAAAAATGGTTCTATCACATCTGTACAGGCGGTGTATGTACCGGCGGATGACTTGACTGACCCTGCCCCGGCCACTACTTTTGCTCACCTTGATGCAACTACCGTACTAAGTCGTAAAATTGCTGACCTGGGTATTTACCCTGCTGTTGACCCGCTGGATTCTACCTCACGGATTTTAATGCCGCACGTGGTGGGCGATGCTCACTACGAATGTGCCAACAGAGTAAAAAGTATTTTACAGAGATATAAGGAATTGCAGGATATTATTGCCATTTTAGGTATGGATGAACTGAGCGATGAAGATAAACTGACCGTATCGCGCGCCCGCAGGGTTCAGCGTTTTCTATCCCAACCATTCCACGTGGCAGAAGCATTTACCGGCTTGAAAGGTGTTCTCGTACCAATTGATGAAACCATTCGCGGTTTCAACATGATCATGGATGGCGAAGTAGATGATTACCCCGAAGCTGCTTTCAACCTGGTAGGCACTATTGATGATGCGATTGAAAAAGGCAAAAAGCTTTTAGCAGCAACAAACAATTAATTCTGATTTGAATTCATAAGTGATAAAATGCTTTTAGATTTATTAACTCCCGAAGGAAAAATTTTCAGTGGCAATGTATATGGGGTGCAAATGCCTGGTGTTACAGGCTCATTTGAAGTACTGGACAAGCATGCTCCCATGATCGCTGCTTTGCGTGAAGGAAGATTAAAGATCTTAGAAGAAAAACTTAGCGGAGGCCGGGAAAGTTTTTACAATATTCAGGGTGGCTTTGTAGAAGTGATTGATAATAAAATTACTGTGCTTGTTGAGGGCGCCGTAGAAGCCAGATAGCATATTTATAAAATAGTAAAAGCCGGAAGATGGTCTCATCTTCCGGCTTTTTTGTTTAGAATTAAATACAACGCGGGCAAAAAAAACTCCTGAAGAAATCAGGAGCTGAAAAAATGCAATTAAAAATCTTTGTTATAATCACTGCGATCGCGATAACCGCCGCTGCCGCCGCTTTTGTAGCCGCCACCGCCACTTTTATAGCCGCCACCGCTGCTGCCATAGCTTTTCTTTTTAAATCCACCGCCGCCACTGCTGCTGCCTCCCTCTTTAGGGCGGCTTTCATTTACCACAATGTTTCTGCCACCAACATCAGTTCCGTTCAGTGCTTCAATGGCTGTTTTTGCTTCATCATCATTAGCCATTTCAACAAAGCCAAAGCCTTTGCTGCGGTTGGTAAATTTGTCTAACACGATTTTAGCTGAGGAAATTTCTCCATACTGAGAGAAAAGGTCTTGCAAATCCTGGTCTTTTAAAGTCCAGCTTAAATTGCCAACGTAAATGTTCATCTGTTTTAAGTTTTTATTTTTTAAAAAAAGTGTGTAACAGTACTTAAGACCAACGAACATTTAATGAATATTCCGGAACCTTGTTACTGAGAAAACACGAATACAACCCAAATATAGGCTAATTTTTTATCCGCAACATATTATTTTAAAGTTAATACAAAAGAGCCCTGTTGCAAGGCGCTTTTGTAATTATGTTTTTACGCGTTCATTATTCTGCAACCACTTCAAAATCAATCTCAGTAGAATGCCCGTTTCCAAAGTCAATTGTGGCTTTGTGTGTGCCCAGGTCTTTTACTTCTTCGTTGATAGTTATTTTTTTGCGATCAATTTCATAACCTTTTTGCTCACGAATAGCCCTGCTGATCTGCAGGTTGGTAACGCTTCCAAAAATTTTACCCGAAGTACCGCTTTTGGCACCCAGTTTTAAAGGAGACTCGCTTAGTTTGGCTACAACATCGTTGATGGCGGCCAACATGGCTTCTTCTTTTTTACGTACCTGTTTTAATTTTTCCTGCAATTGTTTTTGATTGCCGGGTGTGTTTTCAATTGCCAGTTTGCGCGGCAGTAAAAAGTTACGTGCATAACCATTTTTTACGTTCACCACCTCGTTGGCGGCGCCCAAATGATCCACATCGTGTATTAAAATTACTTGCATTATTTTTTTATTTGATCCCAGTAAATCAAAGGCTTTACTGTTTCCCGCGGGGCAGGATTAGGGATGGGCCTATTTCAATAAATCTGTAACGTAAGGTAAAAGCGCCATTTGGCGGGCTTTTTTAATTGCGTCTGATACCTGGCGCTGCGCTTTCAGGCTGTTGCCGGTAAGGCGGCGGGGTAAAATTTTACCTTGCTCGTTAAGGAATTTTTTTAAAAACTCTACGTCTTTATAATCTACGTAGCGAATGCCATATTTTTTAAAGCGGCAAAACTTTTTAGGGCGTTTGTCAGCTTTAATGGCGGTAAGGTATTTAATTTCATTCTTTGCCATAATATTAAGCCTCCACTGCTTTTTCGGTTCCTGTAGAAACGCCTTTTGCTTTTTTTGAATTATACTCAACGGCGTATTTGTCAAGTTTAGTGCACATGTGACGCATTACTGATTCGTCACGTAAAAGTTGAATTTTCAACCTTTCATTGAAGTCGGATGGCGCAGTATATTCCATCACCCAGTACAAGCCTGTGGTTTTTTTCTCGATGGGATACGCCAGTGATTTCAATCCCCACGGGTTTTCATGTACAATGGTTCCGCCTGCTTCAGTTACCATATCGGCAAACTTTTTTTGTGCAGCTTTGAACTCATCGTCACTCAAAACCGGGGTAAAAATCACCATCAATTCGTAATTGTTCATTACCCTGTTGTTTTTAGTTAAAAAATTAAATAATCCCCAGCTTTTGCTAAGGGGTGGCAAAGGTAAGGAAAATTGCTTAACATGATTACAGGTTGACAGGGTAAACTTATGGTATTTACAAATGGGGTTGCAGGCTTAGCCATGCTATCCGTTACAGTTCGGCTATTATAATGATGTTTATATTGAAGTTGCCTGATTGAACAAAACCCTGTATGCCCCGTTATTAATTATTATGTCTTTCTTTCCTTATTCTATACTTGATCTAGCGGCTGTAGTACAGGGCGACAGCTTGCAGCAAACTTTTCATAAAAGCCGGGCATCTGCACAAAAAGCCGAAGCGCTGGGCTATACCAGGTACTGGTTTTCTGAGCATCATAATATGGAAAGCGTGGCCAGTTCGGCTACGGCACTGCTTATTGGTTTTATTGCAGAGCACACCAAAACCATGCGGGTTGGCTCCGGCGGCATCATGCTGCCCAACCATGCGCCGCTTATTGTGGCCGAACAGTTTGGTACGCTGGGCACTTTATACCCGGGCAGAATTGACCTTGGACTGGGCCGAGCCCCTGGTACGGATAACCCGGCAACCATTGCCATCCGAAAACAACATGCTTATCAGCCCTACGATTTTAAAGCCCACATTCAGGAGTTACAACAATATTTAAGCATAGAAAACAAACCTTCGCGGGTAAGGGCCATACCCGGTGAGGGTGTGGAAGTGCCCATCTGGGTGCTGGGTTCCAGCACGGATAGCGCCTATCTGGCCGCTGAGCTTGGCCTGCCTTACGCTTTTGCCTCGCATTTTGCGCCCGCGCAAATGATGGCAGCATTTGAAATTTACAACAGGCTGTTCAGGCCTTCCAAACAATTAGAGAAGCCTTATTCAATGGCTTGCCTGAGTGTTATCTCGGCAGACACTAATGAAGAAGCACAGTTCCTGGCCACATCAATGTATCAAACCTACCTGGGCATTATTACCGACAGTCGCTCTGCCATGAAACCGCCCATAACTGTAGAGGAAATGGAAAAACTGTGGTTGCCACAGCAAAAAGCAGCCGTGCAGCAAATGACGGCATATGCCTTAATAGGCGATAAAGAATTTCTATCAAAGAATCTTAAGTATTTTATTAAGCAAACAGGTATACAAGAGTTAATGACCATTACGCAGGTGTATGAGCTTGAAAAAAAGCACCGTTCCATGGAAATTATAGCAGAAGTAATGAAAGACTTATGATCTATTAACTTCTTTTCAATAGTAAAATTGTAAATCTTAACCCATGAATGTACAGCACAAATCAGACGGCAATAAAGGAGTTTTTGAAATTGCTGAAAACGAACAGCAGGCGGGTATGATGACTTACACGATGGCCAGCGACATCATGATCATTGACCACACAGAAGTAGATCCTGCATTTGAGGGCCAGGGCCTGGGCAAACGCCTGGTACTGGCCGGTATTGAACATGCGCGCCAAAATCATTTAAAAATAAAACCTTTGTGCCCCTTTGCTTTAAAAACCATGCAAAGGCTAGGCGATGAAGTGAAGGATGTGATGTTTTAATCAGCCTTTTTAACGCTTAAGCCGGGCCAAGCGCTTCTAACCGCCGTTGATATCGAAAAAGGTGAGATATATTCCTTGTAGCCGCCCATAGCGCAAAACCCACGTTACCTGCCATTTTCCGTCATTCGTTTAAATGTTTCCTGTTCTGTGAAACCCTCCTGTTTTATAAATCGTTTAAATTGGCGTCGGGTCAACGTAAAGTGAGTTGAAATTGTGTCAGCAGTTGTTTCTGTGATTTCTTTAAGCTTTTTAACGTCGTCTTCGTTTGATATGTTGCCGATTGTAAGTATGCCTTTTTGAAGTAACAACTTTTTTACTTCCCAGGCATTGGCTCTATAGCGATTGTTTAAGAAGTAATAACCCTTGAACTTCTTAAGAACGTTGTCAGCCGAAATACTAAACAACGTATCTGTCCCTTCATAATGCTGAATGATTGTGTCACCGTTCAAAAAAATCTTTTCCTTTGTGCTGTCTGTCAAATTTATAAGTGTGTCACCGACAAGTTTATATGATGAACTAAGACTGTCTTTATGCTCTTTGAAGTCAAAGTCATAATGTCGTGTGATGAGCTTATCAGTGATTGTCACAGTTGAAGCCTGGTCGGTAGCTAAGTATCTTCCCTGTAAACGTGCAGGAAAAGTCATCAGGGATTTTACGCCAACAGGTTGGGGTTGGTCAAATGTTGCGGCTGGTTCACAACTGTTAAAAAGAATTGTAGAAATGCAGATTACAAAAGCTATAAACCATTTCATAAAGGTCTTTCCTGTTAATTCCATA
>JAFAFV010000166.1 GCA_023423285.1 Bacteroidota bacterium | reverse complement strand
GAATAGCGGCATAACAACCCATAAAATTGACCGAGGTGCGGTAAATATTATTAGACAATCCAAGTTCTTTAATAATGGAAAGGTCTAAGCCGGGCGCCTGCATTCCTGTGCAGCTTACGGTGATGAGGTGGGTAACTTCCTGCGGGTTGATTTTTCCATCTATGCATTTATATATAACATCTTTTGAAAGCTGTAACGCGTTTTCTTCGTAGATTTTTAAACGCGCTTCCAGGCCTCTTGTTTTTATTTCTTCATTTTCGGTATAAAATATCTGTGGATTATTTTTTGTTGAGCCAAAGTCAGGCACTACGGAATACCTTGTATTAATGCCGCTGGTTTTATACATAAAACGCAATATCCTTTCCTCTTCAGGTGTATTTGAGTGAACGGCTTTTACCGCATCAAAAATCTCCATTTGCTGCTGGCAGTATTTTGGTACTGCAGTAGCTATTGCCGTTATTTTACTCATATCTGTTTTAAAATTGTCATGCCTATAAAGGCTGCGTTACTGCATAAAGATGCAACGTAATTCATCTTCATCAGGTTTTTAAAATTTGCGGCAGCCAGGTTTTTATCTACTTGTAAAAACCAACTTATAAAATAAATAAGCACAGGCGCTGTTGCTATTAAATAGAGTAACAGCCAGTTTGCCCTGCCAATATTTGTAAAGTAAACAGTAAGCAATAATACTGCCACTAATAATACCAAACTGCAATACAAAAAAGTTCCCTTCACACCTAAAATATAACTCAGCGTGGTTACACCATCGGCTTTATCCTGCTGATGCTGATACACCTGCGTTAGGGGGTAAGTGCCGCCAATGAGTAAGGAAGATATAATGGCAGGAAATAAAATATTTGGTAAGAGCGCGCCTTCATTTACAGACATGCTAACAATGTAGTAAACAAGTGCGCCCTGGCAAATAATGACTGTTAGATAACCAGTAACAGGATATTTTTTAAGTCTGATGCCGCGATAACTATATAACCGCGACGCAGTGATATAAATAAACATTGCCACGGCTACATTAGCGCTGATGAGCAGAGAGAGTAACAAAGCAGTCACATCCATAGCAACGCTCACATACAGCAATTCTTTGTTTACGGGCAAGGGGTGTTTAATGCCGCCAATGCTCCCTTTATCGTTATCCATATATGAATTATAACCGTTGCTTGCTGGGTAAACAAGCAAATGCAGAATGACAAAGATTAATACCGTTTTTGTCAGGGTCACCACATTTGCCTGGCTGATGGCAAACCAATAAACAGGCATTAAGAACAGCGAAAACGTAAAGCGCAAATGTTGTATGGTAGAACGGCTCAGCAATATTTATTTATTTCATGAAAATTTGTAAATGATTAATTTTAAGTATCAAATATCGAATTGTTTTAATAATGAATTGAAAACAATGAACAGAATATTTTTAGCGCTCTGCTTTTTAATGCTATCAGTTACAATGGCTGCACAGGCTTTGAAAGTTTCAAATGCTGACAGCAAAATATCGTTTGTGATCAAAAACCTGGGAGTAAATGTTGACGGCACTTTACAAGGATTGAAAGGAAAAATTAATTTTGATCCTATAAATCCTGCCACAAGCGTGTTTGACGTAACGGTTGATGTGAGTACGATCAATACCAATAATCAACGCAGAGACAAACACCTTAAGTCTGATGATTATTTTGATGTGGCAAAATATCCGGTTATGCGCTTTACCTCAAGCCAGATTGTGGCTAAAAGCGGCAATCATTACAAAGCTATCGGAACGCTGACGATAAAAAATGTCAGTAAAAAAGTCGGTATTGACTTTACCGCCACCCCATCGGCAAAGACTTATACATTTACTGGTTCGTTTACAATAAATCGCCGTGACTTTGGCGTGGGCGGCAACAGCATGATCATGGACGATATGGTATCGGTGCACTTAAATGCAGTGGCTGCAAAATAAACAATACATCATAATCAATCAATCATAACTGTATGAAGAAACTATTTCTTATTGTGTTAGCTGCTGCCACTTACTGGAATGCTTATGCACAAACAACTGATGAAAAGCAAAAGATCCATCAAACCATCATTGATTTTTTTGAGGGCTTTTCAATCAGAGATATCGGCACTATTAAAAAACATACTACCGCTGATTTTTTGCTGCTTGAAGACGCAATGTTATGGAATACAGATACCATAGCCCATCGCTTTCATCAAGCCAAAGCACGGGGTGATAATTTTACAAGAGTCAACTCCTTTGATTTTATCAAAACAGAAATCAAAGGCCAGACTGCCTGGGTAGCCTATCACAATACAGCTAATATTTCAGGCGATATGCCAAGAACCGTAAAGTGGCTGGAAAGCGCTGTACTAATGAAGCGGGGCAATGAATGGAAGATTGAAATGATGCACTCCACACCTGTTAGAAACAATCCTTAAACAGGCTGACTTTGGCAAACTCATTCAACACATCTTTGTGTGTTTGCTACTTTAATATTTTCAAATTATCTTCATATCATGCTGGTAAAAATCAATGGAAGCGCCGTTTATGGGGTAGAAGCCCTGCCCATTACGATTGAAGTGAACTGGATTTCATCATCTGGCAAAGACCCAATGATTGTAGGCCTGCCCGATAATGCTGTAAAGGAAAGCCTGCAACGTATTGAAAGCACTTTTAAAACCAATGGTTATGAAATGCCGCGCACCAAAGTGGTGGTGAACATGGCGCCGGCAGATATTAAAAAGAGCGGTACTGCGTTTGACCTTCCCATCGCAATTGGCATTTTAGGCGCCAGTGAGCAATTTGAAAATGCCGGAGCGCTTTCCCAATATCTCATCATGGGCGAGCTAAGCCTTGATGGTGAACTGCGCCCCATCAAAGGTTCGCTGCCTATTGCCATTCAGGCGCGTAAGCAGGGCTTTAAAGGGTTGATTTTACCCGCCTCAAATGCCCGTGAAGCCGGAATGGTGAATAACCTTCATGTGTATGGTGTAAAGAATATAAAGGAAGTGATAGATTTTTTTGAGAAGGGCGAAACTGGGTTAGAACCTGTTGAGGTCAACACACGCGAAGAATTTTTTCATTCCCAATACGATTTTGAAATTGATTTCTCTGATGTAAAAGGTCAGGAAAATATTAAGCGCGCTTTGGAAATTGCGGCTGCAGGAGGGCACAATGCAATATTAATTGGGCCGCCCGGTGCAGGCAAAACCATGCTGGCCAAGCGGTTACCCACTATTTTGCCTCCACTCACTTTACAGGAAGCTTTAGAAACAACAAAAATTCATTCCGTAGCAGGCAAACTGCCCGAAAATGCCACGCTTATTTCCCGCAGGCCATTTCGATCGCCACACCACACCATTTCAGATGTGGCGCTGGTGGGCGGTGGCGGCATTCCACAACCGGGAGAAATATCCCTGTCTCATAACGGGGTGCTGTTTTTAGATGAACTGCCTGAATTTAAAAGAACCGTGCTGGAAGTAATGCGCCAGCCTATGGAGGAAAGGCGCGTTACCATTTCGCGTGCAAAAGTTGCTATTGATTTTCCTGCAAGTTTTATGTTGATCGCCTCAATGAATCCCTGCCCCTGCGGATTTCACAACCACCCCGAAAGGGAATGCACCTGCCCGCCCGGCACAGTTCAAAAATATCTTAATAAAATTTCGGGCCCTTTGCTCGACAGGATTGACCTGCATGTAGAAGTAACTCCTGTTCCGTTCAGCCAGTTGTCTGCTGTTAAAAAAGAAGAAAGTTCAGAAAGCATTCGCGAAAAAGTGATCAGGGCGCGGGATGTGCAGTTAGAACGCTTTAAAAACTCCGGCATTTATTGCAACGCGCAAATGAGTAGCAAACAGTTAAAGGAAATTTGTGTGATTGATAACATTGGCCAGGCTTTGCTGAAACGAGCCATGGAAAAACTCAGCCTCTCGGCCCGTGCGTATGACCGCATTTTAAAAGTAAGCCGCACCATTGC
>JAFAFV010000108.1 GCA_023423285.1 Bacteroidota bacterium | reverse complement strand
ACCGAACTCAGGTAAGCGGGCGTCCAAAATAAGAAGAACCACCATACACCGTCAGTCATGAATTTACCCAGCGCAAATGCCCAGGTTTGGTTATAGCTTAGCGCCTTTGCAAAAGATATTCTTTTTTTAGGGCCTTTATTCTGTTCTATCATTTCGGGTTCCAGGTCATCCTGCTGAATGTATTCCAGTTCAGCTTCGCTCACTCTCTTGCTTTTTTGAGGCTTGTCGTAAAGGAAGATCCAAAATCCCATCCAAACAAAACCGGTAGCACCAATGATGATGAATGCCATTTCCCAGCCCCAGGCTTTTGCAATAAAAGGAATGGTGATGGGCGCCAGCAAAGCTCCTATTTGGGCACCGGAATTAAAAATACTGGTGCTGAAAGCGCGGTCTTTTTTTGGGAAAAATTCAGCCGTGGCTTTAATAGCCGCTGGAAAGTTTCCTGCCTCACCCACAGCCAGTATAAACCTGGCAAATATGAATAAAGAAACGCTGACGGTTACCACGCGGCCTACATCTCCCACGCGCGCAATGGCTTCGCGGGCGCCTTCAAAACCTACTGCCCACTCACCGGCAACAATACCTGATGTGGCAATGCCACAAAACGCATGCAATACCGCACCAACAGACCATATGCCAATGGACCACAGGAACCCTTTTTTTGTATCCATCCAGTCCACAAACTTTCCGGCAAACAGCATCGCTACTGCATAAAATATAGAGAATAAGCCAGTCACAGTTCCGTAGTCAGAATCGGTCCAGTGAAACTCAGGTGCAATAAAATCTTTCCAGGTTAATGAGAGCACCTGCCTGTCCAGGTAGTTGATGGTTGTGGCAAAGAACAGCAATGTTGTAATTGTCCAGCGGAATTTGGTGGCTCTTCCCTGTGGTTTTAAATCAGTCATTTTCTATTGTTTTATTGATTGAATTGTTTGCAATACCTGTGTGGCCATGTCTTCTATAGTAAGATAATCCTTGTTTTCCATTAATTGTTTGCTGATGAGTTTGCTGCCCATGCCCACGGCACATACGCCCGCTTTAAACCAGGCTTCTATACTTTCTTTGCTGGTATTTACGCCGCCTGTTGGCATAAAATATAATTTGGGAAAAACCGGTTTGATGTTGCTTAAATATTTTGGGCCAAGCACATCTCCGGGAAACAGTTTGATGAACCTGATGCCGGCATTTTCTGCAGCAATGATTTCTGACGGCGTCATGCAGCCAGGCGCGTAAAAAATATCATTGGCCACAGTGTATTCAGCAATCTCAGCAACATATCCCGGGCTTACAAAAAAATCAGCGCCAGCCTGCAGGTAAAGGTTCATGTCCTCAATATTCTTAACCGTACCAATGCCGATAACGAGGCCAGGCATTTCAGCGTTGCGTACTTCAACCAGTTTTTCAAAATTGCTTCTTGCGGCTTCGCCGCGATTGGTGTACTCAATGGCTTTAATGCCTGCCCTGTACACGGCGCGTAATATTTCAACGCTCACGGTTTCATCAGCATGATAATATAACGGCAGGATGCCTTGTGCGATAATGGTATCAATTACTTTTTGCGTGTTCATGTGTTTTAGTAAACTTTTCGGCTCAGCCAGAAAGTTGTAAGTTTATTTTTTAAAGAAGCTGAAATGGAGTAAGGCTTTTTCATTTTCCCCACAGGTGATGATTTATCGCTGCACCCTGCCGCTTGCATCGCCTTTAACCAATGCATTTACTTCATTTAAGGTGGCATGGTTCAAATCGCCGGGAATAGTGTGCTTTAACGCAGAAGCGGCTACGCCAAATTCTGCCGCATCTGCCATACTCATGCCCGTAACCAACCCATAAATAAGGCCACTTGCAAAACTGTCGCCACTGCCTACGCGGTCTACAATCCGCACGTCATATTTTTTGGTATGATAAAATTCATTGCCATCGCTTACCAGCGCGCTCCAGCCGTTATCGCTGGCGCTGTAGCTTTCTCGCAGCGATGAGGCCACGTATTGAAATCCGAATTTTTCCTTCATCTGGCGGATCACATCTTTATAACCTTCCAGGTTTAACTCGCCTTTTGTAATATCCGTATCAGCCGCTTTAAAGCCCAGCGTGGTTTCTGCGTCTTCTTCGTTGCCGATGCAAACGTCTACATGCTTACACAGTTCGCTCATTACCTCGCGAGCCTTTTCTTTGCTCCATAATTTTTTACGGTAGTTCAGGTCAATACTGGTGGTAATGCCTTTGGCTTTGGCAGCCTTCAGCGCTGCCTCGGTTAGGGCTGCGGCCTTATCGCTTAGCGCGGGGGTAATGCCTGTGGTATGAAACCAGTGTGCGTCTTCAAAAATTTTATCAAAATCAAATTCGCTTGCATCAGTGTCAGCTATGGCGGCGCCTGCGCGGTCGTAAATTACCTGCGATGCGCGCATGCTGGCACCGGTTTCTAAAAAATAAATGCCCAGCCTGTCACCGCCTTTAGCAACAAACCGGGTATCCACACCATAACGGCGCAGGTGATTGATGGCTGACTGCCCAATGGCATTATCAGGTACTTTCGATACAAAAACGCCCTGCAGGCCGTAATTAGAAATGGCTACTGCCACGTTAGCCTCGCCGCCACCATAGGTAACCTCAAGCGATTCTGCCTGAACAAATCTTTGGAAACCGGGTGTTGATAAACGCAACATGACCTCACCCAGCGTTACTATTCTTTTTGCCATTGAAACAATGTTAATGTGTTAATTTGAAAATGTGGAAATGTGGTAAATGTGGAAATGTGATAATTTGATAATTTGAAAATGTGTAATCTGTAATTCAAAATTTAAAATTATTTAAGAGTGGTTACAGGCGTAGGGTCCATATCAGTAAACTGTTTGTTCTCGCCGGCCATGCCCCAGATAAATCCATAATTAGAAGTGCCGCAGCCATAGTGCCCGCTCCAGGGAGGAGAGATCACGGCTTCGTAATTTTTCATAATAATGTGGCGCGTTTGCT
>JAFAFV010000068.1 GCA_023423285.1 Bacteroidota bacterium | reverse complement strand
ACCGAAGAAATGAACCATCCTCAATATACTTTGATGAATACCGCCCCGCAGGTCCTTGCCCATTGGCTCTAAAATACTCATTACTGGGGTTTTCCGGTGTCCACCTGTTGGCATAAGTTGCAAACTGGTTCCTGTTATTTGCAGGGCGTCCACCTTCAAAATATATTCTGTTGGCATTGAATAACTGGTTGCCGTAAGACCATTGGAAGAAAACATTCAAATTGAAGCCTTTGTAGTCAAATACATTGCTGAACCCGCCAATGTGTTTCGGCATAGGGTTGCCTATTATAGCCTCATCAAACTGGTTGACTGTACCATCCCCATTGAGGTCTTTATATTTGATACTGCCGGGCTGAACTGTGCCGCCATTGTCAGGTAAGCCTTTCTTTAAGACGTAGCCGTTTCCAACCTGATCAAAATCAGAATACTGGTAAATTCCGTCAAAAACATAACCGATAAACATCGCTGCAGGTTTACCTACTTCAGCAGTATAAAGGTAAGAAGGATTGTGCTGTGAATCCCATGTAACCGCAGACAACATCTTGTCCTGATCGTTAGTTAGCGTAACAATTTTGTTTCTATTAAAGGTAATATTAAAATTACTTCTCCATGCGAATTGCTTGCTTTCCACCACTCTGGCATTAATGGTAAATTCAATTCCTTCGTTTTGTATTTCTCCAATATTTTTGTATGTTCTGGAAAAGCCCAGGTGATATGGGATATTGGCATAAAGTAAGAGGTCTTTGGTGTTCTTGCGGTATGCATCTACAACCAGTTCTATGCGATCATCAAACAGAGAAAGATCAAGGCCAATATTGCCCTGGTGGGAGGTTTCCCATTTTAAATCACGGTTACCCAACAAAGCCGGAGCAAAACCGATAATAGGCTCTGTATTACCAAAGGAGTAAGAACTTGCCGTGGAAAAAGCAATCGTACTCATGTAAGCATAATCCCCTACACGGTTATTACCTGTTGCCCCATAACCAATCCGTAATTTTAAATCAGAAATGGCGTCAACAGATTTCATAAATTTTTCGTTTTTAATCCGCCATGCGAAAGCTCCGGATGGGAAATATCCCCACCTGTTTTCAGGAGCGAACTTAGACGAGCCATCCGCTCGGATTGTTCCTGTTAACAAGTACCTGGATCTGTAATCATAATTAAATCTGCCGAAAACGGAGTTAAGCCTTTCATCAGTATAAGTAACACTATTAGGAGACGGAAGCCCATTGTCCATTCCTATTATTCCCAGATCATCAAAAGGAATTAAATAACCGGCAAGTCCGTAACCCTTACGTACACGCTCCATAAAGTCCACACCTATCATGCCGTTTAATTTGTGTATTTTTTTGAAAGTCTTGTTGTATGTTAATGTGGTAGAAGACTGCCAGCGCGCTGTATTAGATAGGCTTGCGCTACCTTGCACGCCCCTGTCGCTAAGTGCGGGGTTGCCCCTGGTGGTTTTAGAGTTGTAAAACACAGTACTTTCACCACCATCCAATAGATATGCCGCCGTAGTGCGTAAAGTGAGGTCTTTCCTAATAGAATAGTTTACATACCCGTTTATATTTAATTGCGTTCTTTTAACCTTCCTATCCTCATTGGTTAATAATTGAACGGGGTTGATATAAGAAGCAGTAGTAGGCGGGCCCTCATCTGGATCCAGTTCCATGCCTATGAAATCATCGTCCACATCTTGCTCTAAAGTTTCCCTTCCTGTTACAGGGCGAAACGCCCAGGTGCTAAACATGACGTATCCAAACGCATGGCCTGCGCCACCCGTATTAGATGCTGCTACCTGCCCGAATGACTGCACATCAGAATAACTGATATTAGCACCCACCTTAAATTTATTGCTGATGGTTTGATCGAGAGACAACCTTCCTGTAACCCTTCGGGAACCACTATTGATCAAAACTCCCTTCATATTATATACCGAGCCTGAGGCGAGATACTTTGTTAGTTCTGAGCCTCCGGATAATGAAATATTATGTATTTGTGTTGCCCCACGCTGAAATACCAGATCCTGCCAGTTAATACCCCTGATATTTTTATAATCTTCAAGAGTATTTCCGTCCGGATCATAATTTATCGTATCGTCCACAGGAAAATCTCGCGGCGTGTATTTGCGCATAATTTCCTCCGAATACCCGTTACGCTCCAATTGGTATTTTACAAACTCGTAAGGATCCATCATGTCCATTCTTTTGGTTACATCCTGAAAACCAAAAGAACCCGTGTATGCTACTCTTGGTCGCCCTACCTTACCTTTTTTTGTCTGGATCAGTATAACGCCATTGGCGCCTCTTGCTCCATAAATGGCTGTTGCTGATGCGTCTTTCAGAACGTTAAACTCTTCAATGTCATCCATGTTCAGCGTGGCGGGATCAAAGTCTTCTATAGCGACACCATCTACCACAAATAATGGGGATGTGTTCTGTGTTATTGAACCTGTACCTCTTACCACAATGGAAAAGTCTTCGGAACCTGGCTGCCCGTCTGCGGAAATAACCTGGACCCCCGCAACCCTGCCTGCAAGCGCATCCTGAAAAGACATAACGGGAGCTTTCGCCATATCTTCCACATTTACCTGAGATACCGAACCTGTCATATCTTTTCGGTTAACAGAACCATATCCAATAACAACCACATCGCTGAGCGTATCTCCACGGGGAATTAGTCCAATATTATAAACAGCAGCCGAACCAATATTCAGCCGGCCCTCAGTATAATTAATATGAGTGAAAACCAGTGTTCCGCCAGATCTTCCTAAAATGGAATACCGGCCGTTATCATCTGTGGTGGTAGCAGTAGAAGTTCCGCTCATTATTACCGAAACGCCGCTCAGGGCTTCCCCACTCGATTGATCAACAACCTGCCCAGTTATTGTTTTGGATTGTGCAAACCCATTGACGGAAATTAAAACAGCTAAAAAGAAAAAAATATTTTTTTGAAGAAATATGGCAATTTTCATGACAATGAATTTAAACAATCAGATAAATCGGTAACGTACCTCAAATATAAGCATAAGCTAATAGAATTAAAAGGTATTATTTACGAAAACGTTGTAATTTCAATTAACTAACCACCCAACTACAAACTGGTATAGCAAAACTTATTTTTTCGTTAATATAAAGTACATGATAATCAAAGCCCATTTGGCTTCATTTTGTATAGCAGTAACAATAAATGGATTCAAAATAATGTTTGTATTTCTTTCTCTTAATACAAACGACATGGCATTATTTAATCCCTTCCGGCCATTCGGTTTCAACTCCTCTTTTTCTGATGTATTCCTGAAAGTTCTTTAGCAAGTTATTTTGCGACCAAATCTCAAGTGGTGTGGTTCTATTGTTTAAAGAATAACCTATCACCCAGCCCGCAGCCTCTCCTATGCTCCATTCAACAGGATGAAGGCGGTAGCAGCCATTTGTTAAATGGGTAGTGCCTATATTTTTGTTTACCGGAAGTAAGTTTTTCATACGTACCGGTAAAAGCGCACCTAAAGGTATCTGAAATCTCAGTGAAGGAAAGTCAATATAATTATTCCTGCCAGTTGAGGGGTGAAGATCGATATGATAATAACCAATACCCACACTATCATTAAACCAGGCTGCGCTTGTGTTATCTTCATTTTCCTTTGCTGTGATCAGTCTGTTTTCAGCTCCCACGTGTTGCTCCAAAATAGTAAACTGTGCTTTAATCCGCCGGGACTCACGGATATAAGGAAATTTCGCCAGCCCGTTTTCCGTACCCATAATATCCTTTCTCAAACGCAGCCCGGGCCAGCCTTTTCCACCATCCGGCCTCTTGACTTCTGTTTGCAACCAATAAAGAAGGGAAAGGCTTAATTGCTGGGATGCAGCAATATGTTTTTCAAAGTCTTTTCTGCTTGCGCCAATCAGGTTGCCAAGGAGATAGTCATTTTGAGGCCAGTTAACTATTGTTATATCGCCAGGGTAAAAATCTTCATCAAAATTTTTACTGTTGATAATCTTTCTGTAGTTCCAAAGATTTAATGTTCCCGCATAATTACGGCCAGAAGGATCGAAAGCAAGTTGTTTCGGCACTAAAGTTTTAGGTGTGGAATAATGCAGGTCTAACAGTTTTCCCGGCCAGGCAGGTGTTAGTTTCGGAGTAAAATTTCGCCAGAACTCATATTGTGGCGGTTTTTGAATAATGTGGTTGCCGCCTGGTACATGGTCAATAGCCATGCACATGGTAAACGCCTGTACATTATTGGGATCGCCCTTTTCCGGTGCATGCAACTCACCGGTTTGCTTTTTTGATTCTGTGCCAGTCACAAATTCTGTTCCTGTCATTGGCAACAGGTCTCCCAGTTCTGTGGCATCTAAAAAATAAGCAGCTTTTAAACGTGTTTTGGTTTTTGTAATGTCATTGATCACTTCTACCTGCGTCACCTTATCTTTTGTGGTGCTGGCGCTGATAGCCTTATGGTTCAGGAGCAATTTTATTTTCCCATTGCTGATAAAGGGTGCCAGAAACTCAGTTAATACTGCAACCGCAACACGTGGCTCATGGCAGATTCTTGAAACACCACCGCTACCTGGGTTTAAAAAAGGATCCTGCTTTAGTTTTTCTTTTAAGGGGTAATTTCTGCGGTAATAATTCCTGATGGCATTTCTAAAGTCGCGATAAGTTTGTGTGGCGCCTGTCGTTTCTATCCAGCGATGCTCATCTGGCGGCACTCCCTGCTGAGAAATTTGTCCGCCGATCCAATCCGTTTCCTCGGTTAAAATTACCGTCCTGTTTTCCTTTGCCAGCGATAAAGCGGCTGCCACACCTCCCAACCCACCTCCTAAAATGGCCACATCTGCAGATAGTTCCAAAATTTCATCGCGACTATCCTTCACGCTCTCGTCTGGAGAAAAGTGATTCAGGCTTTGTATGTCTCCAGCAATCAATAGCGAACTTCCGGATGCCACATTTTTTATAAAATTGCGCCTTTTCATAATGGAGTACTAACAAGTGGCTTATTTAACCAATCCTTTAAAATATGATTAGATAACTGCTTAATATTGTTTTAAACCGGCATAGGTGGCAAGGTAAAGCCATTATGATATGTTCTTTTGATCCATTCATTTGCCATTTCAAGGGCGTTAAAATCAGCATATTTTTTTGTAAACTTCGGATCACCGTCAACAACTTTAAAATCATTTAACGTAACAATCTTAAGCTTATCGGTATCAGAAATATTTGTGAAGCGCATGTTTTCACTATCCCATTGGAGTATCCTGTCGAGTTGCTGCAGTCGCACCGCCAGCACACCCATTACAACCGCTTCATTAAAAGGCCCGGAAAAGCCAAAATGGGAGGTGGATTC
>JAFAFV010000059.1 GCA_023423285.1 Bacteroidota bacterium | reverse complement strand
AGTGGGATTTACATGGTAATTTATTTGATCATTAAACAGTTTTTTATATTGCGGATACTTTTTGATCACACGAGGGATAAGGATGCCTTTTACGTCAGTTTTAATTTTTTCCAGCATTTTTGCTTCTTCATCAAAATCATCATGCTGGGTAGAGATTACGATAGCATCAATGCGAACGGGTTTGTTGTTGTCATCGTATTCGAGCGTCACCTGGCTTTTGCTATCGGGGCGCAGGTATTTCATTTGCTTGCCTTCACGGCGAATAGCCGCCAGTTCTATCAGCAACGTATGCGCCAGGTCTAAAGCCAGCGGCATGTAGTTGGCAGTTTCGTTGGTGGCATAGCCAAACATCATTCCCTGGTCGCCGGCGCCCTGCTCTTCTTTTTTCTGCCTGTCTACGCCCTGGTTGATGTCAGATGATTGCTCGTGAATGGCAGACAGTACACCGCAAGACCTGGCTTCAAACATGTACTCGCTTTTGGTGTAACCTATCCTGGCAATCACGTTGCGGGCTATTTCCTGTACATCAAGGTATGCCTTAGACTTTACCTCCCCGGCAAGGACTACCTGCCCTGTAGTTACCAGCGTTTCACAAGCCACTTTCGACTGCGGATCAAAAGCCAAAAAATGATCAATCAACGCGTCTGAAATCTGGTCTGCAACTTTATCTGGATGTCCTTCTGAAACACTTTCCGAGGTAAATAAGTAAGGCATAGTAATTTAGTTTTTATTCTTTGTAAAATTGAAACGGGTGCAAAGATAGCACCCGTGGTTATATTGAAAAAATTTATAGACGCACCGTTTATAATTTTGAATAAACGATCCGCATTTTCATTTTCTGTGTAGGATGGGTGCCGCCACCGAGGCGTACGCGGCCACGAACCGGACTGTCATTTAAGACAACTCCGACAGGCTTTTCTATATATGCATTCGTATAAGAATCGAAATAATTTAAAGTTGCGGATGGAGCACTATATAATCTCAAGTCATTATAAAAAAGCCTGTCGTTCACGATATTCTGAACATATCTTGTCAGATCGAACTTCCAAATTCTAATGCTATGGCCCGAGACATCTTTACCATAATCGGGCAATGTTCCAAATAAGCCTAGATTAGACTGCCCATTTAATATTTCAAAAGCATAAGGAACAAAAGCATATTTTTTTGCCGCATTATCGTAAATATCCAGGAATAAGCGGTATGGCGGTTTGAAAATTGTATCACTTTGGTCATAAACTGATTCCATATGAAGTTCGGCTAAATGCACGATGCTATTATTCATATTCGCCAGCGCAGGAACCTTTAGGTTCGCATAGGTGCCAGGTGTATTTTGAATATATAACAATTGGTCAGCTACCTGGTCGGAAGCGATGGATTCAATTTGTGTTCCAGAATAATCCCGGCCAATATAATTAGCTGATGGAGTCGTCTGGTAAATACCTCCACTAGATGGATCCTGATATATTTTCGGAATAAAATAAGCTATGGTAGTATCTATATCTCCTGCTGTTGTTTTATTTTCATACCTATAATACACAGCCAGAGAGGTTTTTGAACCAAGCAAGCTAAATCCCATAACAGCATTCCCACTACTTACTGACCGCAATGCAAAACCTTTAAAATGTTTTTGAAATGCTGAATCATTTAAAAAAGCATTAGTAGAATCATAAGTTTTTAAGCGGTCGGCAAAACTGTTGTCAAGTTTAATCCTTAAATTGACGACAGATTTTACAGTATCAGAACCAATATATACGGAATCGTTTAAAGTGTGAGGTATAACAGCCTGGCTGCCTAAAACACCAGCGGTTGTAATATTATTATCTCTGACCGGATGATAAAAACTGGTATCGAAATTTGCGCTTTGTGCTATTTCTGAAACTTGTATGGTTTGTGGAATAACCGTGTCGCCATAAGTACCGGTATATGTCAAAACCAGCACTACTGAATCAATAAATACCTTATCAGGGGTATTGGCAAAAGCAAACTTAGAATTTGGCAAACCTATCCCAAAAAACATTCGTGCATCGGTTTTACCAAAAACAGGATCATTTTCTATTAACCCTAAAAATTGTTCATGTGCTCCGGTTGACTTAAATGAGTCATTCATCGCTGTAAACAAATGCTGAAAGGTTTGCACCTCCAGTGTAGTATCGAAAGTATGAATGTTGTCAACTTCGGGAATGAGGCCCTGACCAAGGTCGGTGGCCAGATTGATTTTTTTACAGGAAGCAACAATTAAGATCAACGCCACAGAAACAATGCCCAGCGATACGAGTAAGTTTTTTCTCATCAGAAAAATTTGAAATAATATTTTTAACGGTCCGTCTGCAAATTTAATCCGCAAGATCGTGATAGAGTTGTAAATACTCTGTTAAATCAGAACCTTCTTTATATTGCAGTGTTTTCTTACCTCTTACCTTGGTAAATTCAGCCGTTAGCTTTTTATCTACATTTGGTGCCCCAAAGGTAATAGCATCTGAAAACGTGGCGCCACCGCGCATTAAAGCCACATTAGTTCCTTCTTTAAAAGTTTCCAGGTCTTTTTCTTTCAACGATGGATGGATGAGTGCTTTTTGAATGAACCCTTTGCCAAGTTTTTCTTTAAAAGTGGTTTCGCCTAAGGTGTAAACTATTTTGCTGTGTGCAAAAACCGGTTCTTTTTTATAAATTGTTTTCAGGTAGAAAGGTATCAGGCCAGTCATCCAGCCGCTGCAGTGGATCACATCTGGCGACCATCCAAATTTTTTAACGGTTTCCAGCGCTCCCTTGCAGTAAAAAACAGTTCTCAGGTCATTATCAGCAAACCACTTGTCTTCTTCATCATGATACAGGAACTTTCTTTTAAAAAGCTCTTCATTCTCTAAAAAATACACCTGCAACCTGGCGCTGGGCAAAGATGCCACTTTAATTTGCAGCGGCATGTCATCATTATCTACCGACACGTTGATGCCCGAAAGCCTTACCACCTCGTGCAGTCGGTGCCTTCTTTCGTTAATCGTGCCAAAGCGTGGCATAATGCATCTTACCTCAAAGCCGTTATCGTTGGCTTTTATGGCAAGCTGGTTTACAATTTCCGAAAATTCTGTCAACTCGAGATAAGGAGACATTTCGTTGGCGATAAATAAAATTCTTTTCTTGGTTGACATGCTGTTGCTGCTTTATAAAGGTTGCAAATTTACAATTTTATAGCCAAACGCGGTGAAATTGGTGCTATTAATATAATTTGCGCCAATGTGGATATTTAAAAGAGTGGTTGATATTCAATCTTATTTGCAGCATAAAGCAGGGCTAAAGCTTTCAATTGGCTTTGTTCCTACCATGGGCGCCCTGCACCCGGGCCACATTCGCCTTATTGAAATTTGCAGCGCCAAAACAGATGTGAGCGTTTGTAGTATTTTTGTAAACCCTACGCAATTCAACGATAAAAAAGACCTTGAAAAATATCCCCGAACTATTGAAAAGGATATTCAAATGCTGGCTAACGAAGGGTGTGACGTACTTTTCCTGCCTGATACCAGGGAAATTTATCCGCAGCCCGCAACTACACATTACAACCTGGGTTACCTGGAACAACTGTTTGAAGGCAGTGCGCGGCCAGGCCATTTTCAGGGTGTATGCCAGGTTTTAGACAGGCTGTTTGCCATTATAAAACCTGATGAAACTTTTTTTGGACAAAAAGATTTCCAGCAATGCATGGTTGTACAACGGTTAATAGATTTAAACCCGGCATTTCAAAACATTAAACTAAACATTGAAGACACCATTAGGGAAGCTGATGGGCTGGCCATGAGCAGCCGGAACAGCAGGCTTACCACACAACAAAGGCAGGCAGCCTCAGCTATTTATAAAACACTGGTTTATTTAAAAGAAAATATAAAACCAGGCAACCTGAACGCTTTACTAGACGATGCGGCACAACAACTTACAGCCGCCGGTTTTGTACCGGATTATGTGGCGCTATCAAATGCTGGCACTTTGCAACCCGTTGAAACCTGGGATGGCAAAACGCCGTTGGTAGCACTAATAGCCGCGTTCATGGGGGAAGTAAGGCTGATAGACAATCTTGTGATCACCGATTAGGCTACTTGAGGGAATTAAAATATTTTTACACACTTTCAAAAAAGCATTTTCATGGCAACAGTAAAACTGAAAAGAGTAAACGGCGACTACGGCTTTGATACGGTTAACGAAAACGGCACATTGATCAAACTGGATACCAACCCTGCTATGGGCGGAAAAGAATACGGCGCAAGACCTATGCAGGTAATGCTGAACGCCCTGGCAGGATGCTCCAGCATTGACGTAATCAGCATTCTAAAAAAACAAAGACAACACGTTACCGGCTTTGAAGTGACTGTAAACGGTGAGCGTGAAGCCGTCGTGGAGCCATCTTTATGGAAAGATATTGAAATGACCTTTGAAATATCAGGTAATGTGGATGAAGACAAAGCCAAAAAAGCAGTGGCCATTTCACTTGAAAAATATTGTTCCGTAGCAATTACGCTCGTAAAAGCAGGAGCCTCCATTAAAACTAATGTAATCGTGCACAGCAACAACCCTTAATAAAAATTGACTGTTGCACTCAAGATTTCAATTTCACTTATCATAATTCCTCAATGTCAAGAAAACTACATCCCTCCACAATAGCTATCAGAACCCAAACAGAACGCACCAATGAAATGGAGCATTCCACTCCCCTCTTTCTTACCAGCAGTTTTACCTTTGAAACTGCCGAAAGTATGCGCGCCGCATTTGCGGATGAAACGGATGACAATATTTACAGCCGTTACAGCAATCCCACTGTTGATGAGTTTGCACGAAAAATGGCCTTGCTTGAAAAATGCGAAGCAGGCTTTGCCGTTGCAAGCGGCATGGCGGCAGTGTTCAGTTC